>JAFGOG010000239.1 GCA_016926595.1 Anaerolineae bacterium | reverse complement strand
CCCCGGCTTACCTTTGTTCCCTTTGTGTCCTTTGTGGTCAAGCCGCCTCTGCCGCCGCCCGGCGCCTCTCCAGCCACCTGTCGGGCACGACCAGGCTGAGCACGTTCGTCCACCCCAGCGTGCCGACGATATTCACCAGGAACGCCACAAACCCCGCCGCGATCAACAGCGAGCCGATGATCGCCATCAGCGTATAAGGCTGGAACTGGTTGGGCGTCTCGTACAGCGTCCGCCGCAGCATGCCCAGCGTGCCGGCCCGGCCCATGACATAGGCCATCAACACGCAGCCCGCCAGCCACAACACCAGGTGGACGTCCACCAGCCGCCGGCTGCGGATCTCCAGCTTGGTCAGCATCGGCACCAGGGCATAGATCACCGCGAACAGCAGCGTCGCCAGGCCCGTCAGCAGGAAAGTGTGGGCGTGCAGGGCGATCACCCACTGCGTGTTGTGGAACACCACGTTCATCCCCACGTTGGCCTGGATCAGCCCCGCCGCCCCGCCCATCATAAAGCCGAACATCGATCCCAGCACGGCTTTGAGAGCCGGGGTGAGCTTGATCGGCCTGGCCAGCCAGATCGTCATCAGCGAGGCGAACAGCGTCAGGCCCATAGTAAAGAACTCGCCCCAGGTGATAAACTGCCCCGACAGCAGCCGCATCACCAGCGGCTGGGTCCGGTCGGCCAGCAGATGGTGGCTCCACACCCCCAGCGACACCAGCAGATCGACCATGATCACCGTCCGCACCACCGACTCGCCGAACAGCTTGCGGCCGGTCAGCAGCGGGACCAGCAGGTACCACACCCCCGCCGTGTAGATCAGCACGTTGCCGTCGGCCACCATGTCCAACCCCCACCAGAACCAGTTCTTGTAGGCCAGGGCGTCCACCGCGCTGGGCGCGAGCGTGACGTTGAGCAGCTTGGCCAGCCCATAGACCAGGATCAGCCCTCCGGCCGTGAGCAGGACGATGGCGTTGATCACCGTGTCGATCGAGCCCCTGGCTACCGCCACGATAAAGGGCGGCAGCCCGTTGTAATCCAGGTTCGGGGCGTTCTTGTCCTCCTTGCCCAGCCACTTCATCAGCCGCGAGATGCCCAGCGCCGAGCGCAGGAACTGCCAGTAGCTGTACGAGCGCGGGTTGCTCTTGCTCAGCACGGTGCTAAAGATGTTGTACGAGAAGAGCAGGATGTTGACCATGATGATCGCCGCGCCCACCGAGAAAAAGATGCTGCCCAACACCGGCACCCGGTCGTACGCCACCGGCAGCGGCCAGTACAGGGTATACAGCGCGTTGAACAGCCCGAAAAAGCCAGAGGTCCAGCAGATCAGCACCCCGGCGATCTGCAGCCAAAAGTTGGCCGGCACCAGCTTCTTGTGGCGTATCTCCTTCTTGAGCAGAAAAGGCACCAGGAAGTAGAAAGCGCCAAAGACGCACATGTAGGCAAATCCGTAAACCCCCACGATCGGGTGCGCCGTCATCATCGAATAGTACAGCTCGGCCGACGACGGCTTGTCGACCACCGGCCGGATCGAGTTCAACACCTCTTCCATCGGAAGCAAGACCTCGATGTCATACTGCTGGATCCGCAGCAATATCCCCTCGAATCCGCTCAGCGCCAGGAACAGCAGCCCGACCACCGCAAAGCGCAGCGTCCACTTTTCCGTCCAACCAAGTCGAGTCATCGTTGCCTCCTCGTCCCTTTATTGCGTCACGCGGATCGCGTCTGGATAGAACATCTCGGAATGCCGTGGCCCAGAGTATTCGGTCGAGCGCACGTCATAACTCCCGGGGGCGTCAAACTTCCACACGATCCGGTTATCGTGGCCGGGGATCACCTGCATCTGAAAGACCATCGTCCCGTCCTTGCGGAACACGCCAAACCCATAGGTCACGTCCGCGGAATGGGCCGTGAATTCGACATACTCGCCGGCCTTGGCCTGCATCTCCCCGGATGGCATCTGGATCTCGTAATCCTCGAACTCGACCGTAAAGCTCGCCTGCGGTTCGGGATCCGACCACAACAGCCACTTCTGCCACGGCACCAGCGGCGACAGAGTGATGACGTTGACCACCAGGAACACCCCGATCAAAACGTACAGCCAGCGTCGCTCTCTGACGTCCATGGCTACTCCCCCTTCTGCCTCACCTTGTAGGCAAAGATGATCATGAACAGGGCTGCCGCCACCACAAAAGCGGTATAGGCCCACCAGATTACGTCCGTGAAATACATGGCATCCTCCTCCTCAAAAAATAGCCCTCTTTGTTTGCATACGGTCGATCTGGCGATTCCCCTACACCCAGAGACTATCCTTTTCCTTGATACTCCCCCTCCTTCTTCTTAGCCAAGGCCCGAAATCACCCAAATCCGCCCATACCGGGCCAATCCAAAATCCAAAATCGAAAATCCAAAATCCTAATGTCCCAACGTCTCATACCGCCGCGACGTATTGAAAACGCCAGACGGCGTTGTCACCCCCCCTACCTCGGCCACCTTCTCAAAAGTCTCGGCGTCGTACACCCGCACCACGTTCCCCTGCCAGTCGGCGATGTACACATACTTCCCATCGGCGGTGAGCTCGGGATGCACCGTCTGCTGGCCTTCCTCGATCACCTTAACCACCTCGAACGTGCCCTTGTCGATGACATAGGTCCGGTTGGGCGGATCGCCGAACACGGTGTCGGCCCACACGTACGGGCTGTTCTCGGCGGCGCGGATAAACAGCCCCGGCCCCGAGGTCGGGATCTCTGCCACAATCTGATCGTTGGACAGGTCCCACACGGTGATCTTGCCCTCGCCGGCGTGGACCGTCGCCCCATAGCTCTTGCCGTTCGCCTCCCAGATCGCCCCCGAGCCGGGGTGGGGTGTCTTGCCGGTCAAGATCCTGCCCACCACCTTCCACTCGGCCACGTCGATGACCGCCATCCAGTTGTCCGTCTGCGACGCCACGTAAAAGCGCTTGTTGTCGGGGCTCAAAAAACCGTCGTGCAGGATATTGCCCACCTGCTCGACCTTATCGATCGGAAAATCGGGCCTTGACCAGTCGATGCGCCACACCTGGCCGGCCTCTTTCAGGGCGATGATAAAATACGGCCCCACCTTGTCCGGCGACACGTCCGAAGTGATGGCTACCCGCGATTCCACCACCTTCCCCTGTGGGTCCTTCCCTTCCGTGGCGATCACCTTCACCGGCTCCAGCGTCTCGGCGTCCAGGATCACCGCGCTGGCCGGGATATAGTTGCCGGCGATCACATACCTCCCGTCGTCCGAGATCGCCAGCCCGCGCGAGTCGAGCCCCACCCGCACCTTGCGCACCGCCTGCAGCGTGTACAGGTCGATCTTGAACAGCCACCCATCGCGCCCGACGTTGTAGGCCCACCGGTCGGAAGTGGGGTCAAAGGCATAGCCGTGCGCCCGGTAGCTGGCCGGGATGCGGCCCAGCAGGCGGTGGCTGTCGCCGTCGAGCACGGCGATCGACCGCGCCTCGCGCTCGGTTACCAGCAGCAGGTTGTCCAGGTTGCCGTCGTGGGCCGGCGTCGCCGGCAGGCTCGCCTCGTCGGCCAGCGCCTCGCGGCTGGCGGCGATCTGCTCCATCTCCCACCGCGCCGCTTCGGCGCTCGGCTCGCTGCGCATCAGTCCAACCAGCGCCCAGATCTCCTCGTCGCTCATCCCGGCCTGGCCCCAGGCCGGCATGACCGTTCCCGGCTTGCCGTTCTTGATGACGTCAAAGTAATAGTCGTCGTCCTCTGTCAGCCGCCCGGGTACCAGCGCCGGGCCGGTCGCCCCCTGTCGCTGCGGGCCGTGGCATCCGCCGCAGCTATCGCTGAACGCGGCGCTTATCGCCTTGCCGTCAAAGGGGATCTGCGCCATGCCTGGGCCGGCTGTCGGCTGCTGTGCGCCGCAGGCGGCCAGCAGCAGGGCCATGGCCCCCAGCACGATCAGGCTTTTCGCCTTGAGCATCTCAACCCCCCTACCCCAGGCTGGCGGCGCCGTTTAGCTCATTCAGCAGCGGCTCAATCCGCAGCGCATACTCGCGGGCCGTGTCGGTGATGGTGTGAAAGGGAGCGATGTAGCAGCCCACGCAGTTCAGCCCGTGCTTGATAAACACGGCAATCGTCTGCGGGTGGCGCTCGATCACCTCCTTGACCAGGCTGTCGGCTGTGATCGGCAAGATCGGCTGCATGTCTACTTTTCCCTTCACGTCAGTATTCCGGCGCCCATTATACCGCAGGTGGGCGGCAAAGGCAATGATCTTGATCACATCCCTCCCAGGGTGATTTGTCCTCCTCGCCTTCCTATAGTACAATACCCGCGCTTCTTATCCTATAGGCCAAAGCTGCGCGGAGCGCCAGTTCACAGCCGGGTTACAGCCCGACCCGTTCAGCCCTATCAAAGTACAGAAAGGCGATAGTCAGTGCTTGTGCTCCTTCCCACCGCTCTTCCGCGAGCTGACTTGGCCCCCTCCCCCCTGTGTTTTTAGCACACTTGCCCGCCGGGCGTGATCGTTCAGACAAATAAAGCATTGCAACTTCTGAAAGGTACGGAGGTTTTGAGCATGGAGGATCAGACGTGGTTATGGTTCCTGGCTATTGGGATCGCGGTCGTGCTGTTTGTCGCCTACTTGGGCGTGGGGCGTTACAAGAAGCAAAGGCGGATGGCGCAGATGCGCGCCGCCGCCGAGCGCCTGGGCTACGAGTTTTTCGAAAAGGAGGACGATCTAGGCGACGCCTTCGATGAGTTTGTTCTCCTTTCCCGGGGCCGCCACCGAGAAAAGGCCAACTTTCTGCGCACCAGGGTGGACGGTGTCGCGGTCACGATCCTGGACTATGGCTACATTGTCGGTCACGGCAGGAACCAGCGCACCCACAGGCAGTCGGTGCTGGTCTTCGACTCGGAGCGGCTGGACCTGCCCGCCTTTGCCCTGCGTCCCGAAAAGCTTGGCGACAAGCTCCAGGGCCTCAAAGGCCAGCAGGACATCGACTTTGAGGACCATCCCGGCTTTTCGTCCGCCTACGTGCTGCAAGGGCCCGACGAAGCGCGGGTCCGCGCCCTGTTCGACACCGAAAAGCTGGCCTTTTTTGCCCGGCGGCCAGGGCTTGGCGTCGAGGGCAACGGCCGGAAGCTGCTCTACTGCCGGGCCGGAAAGCGTGTCTCTCCCAAGGCGATCCCCTCCTTTGTGGAGGAAGGGCTGGCGATCCTGAACACCCTGGCCGGCGGATGAGTGCCCCCGCCCACCGGGTAGCCGGATCCTCTGGCTGCCTTGCACGGGCTGCCGGCTGAGATCGCCCCACGTGCCCCGGATGAGCGGGGTGGAGTGTGAGCCTTCGAGTAGAAATGAAATACACCCCTTGCCCGGCGCAGGCCCGGCGCGGACTGGACAGGAACGGCCAGGGAGTGTACAATCCTTCTTCGTGTGGGCCTATGGTCTCTAACGCCCAACAGTAGGGCAGGCTCCTACGGTTGATGTCCCATGCCACGATCTGTGCGAGTAGAGGTCAGTGAGCCGCCGCTCCAGGCGGCTGTTGCTGCCTCGCGCCTGCCTGCCACCTTCCGTGCCCTGCGCCACCGCAACTTTCGGCTCTTTTTCTTCGGCCAGCTCATCTCCCTCGTAGGCACCTGGATGCAGGTTATCGCCCAGCAGTGGCTGGTCTACCGGCTGACCGGTTCGGCGGCGATGCTCGGCACCGTCAGCCTGATGTCGGCGCTGCCCCTGATCCCAATGGGCCTGTGGGGTGGGTCGTTGGCCGACCGGCTCCCCAGGCGGTCGATTATCATCATCACCCAGACCGTGATGATGATCCAGGCCTTTTTCCTGGCGGCGCTGACCTGGACCGGCGCCGTGCGGGTGTGGCACGTCATCCTGCTGGCCGTGGTGCTGGCCGCCGCCAACGCGGTAGACCTGCCGGCCCGCCAGGCTTTTATCGTGGACATGGTAGAGGGCAAAGAGGATCTGACCAACGCCATTGGCCTGAACTCGGCGATCTTTAACGCGGCGCGTATCCTTGGCCCGGCCATTGCCGGGGCGGCCGTGGCAACGGCCGGCGAGGCGGGCGCCTTTTTCATCAACGGCGTCACCTTTATCGCCGTCATCGCCAGCCTGTTGCTGATGCGGCTCCCGCCCCCTGTTCGACCAGAGCGCGCGTCACCCGTTGGCTCGCACATCGTCGAGGCCATGCGCTACGTGCGCGGCCAGCAGGTGGTGATGGTCCTGATCAGCCTCATCGCCGTGTCGGCCTTTCTGTCGATGCCCTATTCCACCCTGATGCCGGTCTTTGCCAAGGACGTGTTGAGCGAGAGCGCCCAGCCGCTCATCCAGTTTGTCTGCGGTCCGAATGCGCCCTTGGGCTTTTCCTGCCAGTCGCCGGATGCCCTGACCTACGGCATGTTGATGGCCGCCACCGGCTTGGGAGCCGTCGTCGGAGCGCTGACTGTGGCCTCGCTGCCGGCCCGCGTGCGGCGCGGCCGGCTGCTGACGATGGGCAACCTCGGCTTCCCGGCGCTGGTGGGCCTGATCGCCATATCGCGCTCCTTCCCCCTATCGCTCCTGTTATTGATGGGCGTTGGCTTTAGCTTTGTCTTCCAGAACGCGCTCGCCAACACGCTGCTCCAGATCACTACCCCCGACCAACTGCGCGGCCGGGTGATGAGCTTTTACTCGCTCACCTTTGGCATCATGATGCGCGTCGGAGGGGGGCAGGCGGGGATGATGGGCAGTTGGCTCGGCGCCCCACTGGCCGTGGGCCTGGGCGCGGTGATCTGCCTGGCTTATGGGCTGTTCGTCGCCTGGCGCTATCCGGCCCTCCGCCGGATGGCGTGACGATCCGGGGTCCTTGGGTCTTGAGTACGGCCTCGATCAGGCCTGTTCGTCTGTGAAGAAAAAGCCGCGCTGTCGCTGGCCGTTGACCAGCGTCAACTGCTCCACCTGGAGCTGGGCGGCGTCTAGCAGGTCGCTGCACTGCTGGGCCAGCCCCATCCCCTGTTCATACAGCGCGATCGCCTCGGTCAGAGGCAGATTGCCCTCTTCCAACTGCCTGACCGCCGCCTCCAGCTCGGCCAGGGCGTCCTCGAACGACAAGTTCTTCATCGCCGCTGCTGCATCTTGTGCGTCGCTCATGATCCGCTCCTCGCGATAGCCCCAAACTCCCCATCCTGCACCCGGATCGACAGCCGGTCGCCGGGGCTGACCTGCTCCACCTGCCGCACAATAGCCCCGCTGTCCTGCTGCCGGACGATGGCGTACCCGCGCTCCAGTACCGCCAGTGGGCTCAGGGCCGCCAGCCGCGCCTGTAACCCGGCCAACTGCGAGCGGTGCAGCGCCAGTGCGTGCTCCAGGCTGCGTCCTGCACGCTGGCTGAGATCGTCCACCTGCTGCCGCCGTGCGTCGATCCGCGCCTGCGGCGACAGGCGTTGCAGGGCGCGCCGCTGTTGATCGGCGGCCTGCCGCGCCAGGCTCAGCCGGCGCTGCAGCGCCTGTGCCATCTGTCGGGCCCGCATCTTCACCCTCTGCCGCAGCTCGGCCTGGTCGGGCACGGCCAGCTCGGCGGCGGCCGATGGCGTTGGCGCCCGGACATCGGCCACGAAATCGGCGATCGTGAAATCGGTCTCGTGGCCCACGCCGCACACCACCGGGTGGCGGCAGGCGAAAATGGCCCGCGCCACCTGCTCGTCGTTGAAAGCCCACAGCTCCTCCAGCGAGCCGCCGCCGCGCACCACCAGGATGGCATCCACCTCGTCGTCGGCGTCGATCGCCTGTAGGGCGGCGACGATCTGGGGCGGCGCTGTCGCCCCCTGCACCAGCGTGGGCGCCAGCCGGATCCGGACCAACGGGTAGCGGCGGCGGATCACGTTGAGCACGTCGCGCAGGGCGGCTGCCTGGGGCGAAGTCACAATGCCCAGCACGTGCGGGAATTCAGGCAGAGGGCGCTTGCGGGCGTCGTCGAACAGCCCTTCGTCTCTGAGCCGTTCGCGCATCTGCTCAAAGCGGCTGTACAGGTCGCCCAGGCCGGCCGGGCGCAGTTGGTCCACGACCAGTTGGTAATACCCCCTCGCCGCATAGACCGACACCCGCCCGTGGGCCAGCGCTGCCGCCCCCTGAGCCGGCTGCCAGGTCACCTTTTCCGCCGCCGTGCGCCACATCACGCAGCCGATGGCCGCCGTGACGTCCTTTAGCGTAAAGTACAGGTGCCCGGCCGACGACCGCGTCACGTTCGAGATCTCGCCGTTCAGCCACACATCCCCGAGCTGCAGATCCGACTCCAGCAGCTCCTGGATGTAGCGGGTCAGTGTGCCTACGGTCCAGGTCTTCATCCGTTTTTTGGTAGGTGACTCACTATGCGCAGCGACCCGCGATCGATGGGCTAGATGGCTCCCGCCTGCCGCAGAGCGGCGATCTCCTCCGCGTCGTAGCCCAGATCGGTCAGGATCTCCTCGTTGTGCTGTCCCAGCGTCGGCGGCGGCAGCCGGTAGCTGGGCGGCGTGGCGGTCAATGCCACCGGATTGCCCAGCGATCGCACCGGGCCAGCCTGCGGGTGCTCCAGCTCCACGATCATCCCCCGCGCCTGGAGGTAATCCGCTTCCAGGATCTCGTCCACCTCGTTGATCGGCGCGCAGGGAATTCCCGCGGCCTGCAGCGCTTGCAGCCAGTGCTCGGCCGGCTGCTGCTCAAAGATCCTTTCCAGCATCGGGATCAGCTCTTCCCGGTGGGCCAGCCGGTCCCGGTTGGCGGCAAATCGCGGCTCGACGCCGATCGTCGCCTCGATCCCTAGCGCCCGGCAAAAACTGGCCCACAGCCGCTCGCTGCCCACCGCCACGATCAGGTACTTGTCGGCGGCGCGGAACGGCTGGTAGGGCACGATGTTCGGGTGCCGGTTGCCGGGCCGCGCCGGCCGTTGGCCGGTGGCGAAATAGTTGCCGGCCATGATCGACAACCACGCCACCTGGCTGTCGAGCAGCGCCGCGTCGATGAGCTGCCCCCGGCCGGTCCGCTCCCGCGCCACCATGGCGGTGACGACGCCCAGCGCCGCATAGATGCCGGTAGTGGCGTCGGCCAGCGGGATCGGGTAGCGCAGCGGCTCGCCCTCCGGCTCGCCGGTCAGCGCCATCAGGCCCGACTCGGCCTGGGCCAGCAGATCATAGCCGGGCCGTCCGGCCCGCGGCCCGACCATGCCATAGCCGGTGATCGAGCAGTAGATCAACCGCGGGTTGCGCGCCGACAGCGTCTCATAGTCGGCGCCCAGCTCGCGCAGCGATTCGATGCGCGGCTGGTTGGCGGCCACCACGTCGGCGCCGTCGGCCAGCCGGCTAAAAACCTCGCGAGCTTGCGGGTTCTTCAGGTTGAGGGTCAACCCCCGCTTGTTGCGGTTCGTGCTCATGAAATAGGCGCTCTCGCCGGCCAGGAAGGGCGGCCCCCAGCCGCGAGATTGGTCCCCCTCGATCGGCTCGATCTTGATCACGTCGGCTCCCAGGTCGCCCAGGAGCATGGTGCAGTATGGCCCGGCCAGGGCTTGCGTCAAGTCCACGATCTTGACGCCGGCCAGCGCTGGCGTTTCGCTCATGGAATTATCCTCCGCGGGCTAGAAATACCTGAAACGGCAAGCGTCGTTCGGTTACTTGATTCCTGCGTAAAGACCAATCCAAACCTGTGGGAGGGCGATGCATGGCCGTCCTATCAGGGAGTAGGTGGGACAGCAGGGGTGCTGCTGCACAGAAAGGGCATCACCACCCAGGTCAGCAGGAACCACAGCAGCAAGGCCGCCCCAACCATCAGCCACACGCGGCGCGTCGTCATTGCCGGTGCGCGCTTCTTGGGCTCCTTGGGCTTGGGCAGCTCCTTGTCGCAGCGCCAGCACACCTCACGGCCCTCGGGGTTATACACCCCACAATTGGGACAGTCCATCACAACCTCCCTGCTAGAAAAGACCTGGCAGGTTCCCTGG
>JAFGOG010000238.1 GCA_016926595.1 Anaerolineae bacterium | reverse complement strand
CTTTGCCACGCGGCTGCTGCGCGAAAAGGGCGCAGATTTGGTGCTGGTGGCCGACCTGCTGGGGCATTCGAGCATTCAAACCACGGCCCGCTACACCCACTCGACGCAGGAGGATCGGGAGCGGGCGGTGGAGGGGTTGTAACTGTTTGCAAGTGTGATCGCGAAGAACAGCGTCGACAGTTCAAGCCAGCGTTGTCTCAGCCACGTCACCGAGACGCATTGAATGGAGGAAGAAAATGACCAAATCCGCCAATCGGCCACAACGGCCGCGACGCGCGCCCGTCCAGACCATCAAACGCACAGCCCACGTCTACCCGCCAGGGCGTCGATACGACGACTGGCTGGTGCCCTTTGTCGACAATCACGCCTGTATGCATCACGACCATAACCGGGCGCCGGACGATCACAGCGGGTGTGGGCCGAGCGTCTTTTGCTGCCTCAAAGCGGCCGCGTTGTACAAAGACCTGTTTCCCGACAGCGATGAGGCGGTTGCGCAGTGGGAGCTGACCGAGGCGGCGCATATTGCCGGTTGGATGCGACCCAGCGAACGGGGACCGGGCGTGCTGGTGATCTGGTTTTGTTTCTGCGATCCGGACCGCGCCGACGGCCTGCTGGTGGTTGGCCTGCCCGCCGATGAAGCGCGGTCAGTTTTGTTTCGCCGCGTACCGTTGGAACGCTATGCCGACGAGTCGCAGCGATTGTGTTGAGCGGGTAAGACCCATCACGACATCACCCGCGTGGGCGGTCTGACCTTCCGGCGCGGTTCAACCAACAGCCCCAAGACGATTTTTCGTCTTGGGGCTGTTTTTTTGTCACAGCACACTTGTCTTCCTCCTTGGGGTTTTCCCCCATTTTACTTTGGGAGGGCATACCGGACAAGTGTCCTAATTTTCCGACCCCTTGCGGGGATTAGTGGTTCTCTGGTAACTGCTCAGCCTGTTGCTGCGCCATCAGGCTGAGCAGTTACGAAAAACCAACTCAAATCCTTACTGCGCGCCTTCAACCCGGCCTTCTGCCGGGTCTTCCCGAAGGACAAGTTCTGGAGCGCTCCGGCGCAGGCGTTACTGCACAAGTATGTCTTCCCCGAAGACTTTATCGCCGCCGGTGTCGATCAACTGACCGTTGACCTGGCAGAAGCGAGTCGAGGTCGCCTCGGCCGCGCCAAAGCCGAATCGCTCATCGCCGCCTGCCAGACCTGCTACGCCACGCCAGGTCAACGTGTCGCCGTTCGCCAGCGGGTCCTTGACCTGGCTGAAGACACCGCCCGACTGAAAAAACGGCAGCGTTTCTATCAGAAACGAGGCTACAAGCTGATCGCGCATCGCCCAGAGACGCCCCTCGTGCGCTCCACTTACGGCGCAGGAGTCAGTAACACGCTGGCTATCGTTTCAGAGATCGGCGGGGTCGAACGATTCCCCGATGGCAAGCATCTGGCCAGCTTCTTGGGCATCACCTCCTCCAAGCACAAATCAGGCACGACCTTGTTGGTCAGCAAGGGCATCACCAAGCAAGGTTCGCCCAATGCCCGCTTTGTCGTCTGCAACCTGGCCGACTTTCTGCGCCGCAAAGTGCCCAAGTATCAGGCCATGTATGAGCGCATCAAGAATCGCAAACCACCCCGTAAAGGCCATCGCATCGCCGTCGTCGCCATCGCCAGAGACTTCGTCACCAATGTACTTTACGATATGTTAACGAACAAAAGACCCTTTTTCATTGAGGTAGATGAGTATAAGAAGTATTGCCGCGACCGGCAGGCCGCTGCCTGATTTCTCTGGCGTGCCTCTGGCTGGCTCTCCATAACCCTTATTTCTAGTGTCGGGTTCGAGGGACATAGCACTCGCACGCTCAATTTATCTGTCCCAGTTTTTTGGAGTCTGTCATCAGGCTGCCATAGTTGTTGTGTTCCTATTTCACGGTTTCAGGGCTGTTGTCCCATTTGACAAAACATAGGGCGTCTTGTATGTTTGTACTGATTCGACTGTCTGCCATTTCTTTACTCAGGGCAGGCTTGAGCGCCGTCAGGCAAAGAATCTCTTTTTGCAAAGCTTGTTTGGACCACAGACCTGCCAGGTCTCGGAGACCTGGCAGGTCTGGTGAGCAGTTCAGCGCGGTGGCAGAGCGTGCGGGTTGCCTTCCGGCAAGCTCCAAAAGCTTGCTGGAAGGTGCGCCGCCGGCGCCACCGTCGTACTGGCGATGTTGTTGTACGGCCCACCGGTGATCTCGTGGTTCTCGAGCACTCCACCATAGGTCGTGCCCGCGTTGGCCGAGTCGACCTGGGCGTAGACCGGCGCGCCCAACGCCAGCGGCCAGCTCACCACGCTGAGAGACGGCCAGTAGCAGGGTCCGTCCACGGTCAGGGTCAGCGCCTCGCCTGAGGCCAGCAACGCCTCCACGCCCCAGACCAGCCCCTGGCCGCCCAAGTCGCTCCACGTCTGGTTGACCCGGGTCGGCGCGACAGCGGGATCGACATAGACATCGACCCAAAAGCCTGTCGCCGGGGTGGGCGCGCTGCCCAGGTTGCGGATCACCACCGCCACCCCGTCGGGCGCGGCGATGATCGCCTCCACCACCAGGTCTGGCGCGACCGCGCAGCGGTTCATCACCAGCGGCAAATAGACCAGATAAGGAGCCACCGTGATCTCGACCGTGTCCTGGCTGCTCAGCCCGCCGCCGTCGGTGACGGTGAGGGTAAAAGTGAGCACGCCGGGCGTGTCCGGCGCGATAAAAGTGGGCCGGCCGGCGGTCGGGTCGCTCAGCGTCACGGTCACGCCGCCGCTCTGCTGCCAGAGATAGGTGAGCGCGCCGCCGCCGGGGTCGCTGCTGGCAGAGCCGTCCAGCGTCACCAGCGCGCCGGGCCGCACCGTCTGGTCGGCGCCCGCGTCGGCCGTCGGCGCACCGTTAGACTCGACGGTGAACGCGGCCCATGCCAACCCGGCCTGCTGCGTCCCGCTCACATGGACGGTGTTGGTGATTGCGTCGCCATAATCGCCGGTGTGCGCGGCAGTAAAGGTCAAGGTAATGGCCGCGCCAGGCGCGATCTCGCCGCTCCAGGTGATGGCGTTGCCGGCCCGCACCGTGTTGGTCGGCGAAATGACCCACCCGGCAAAAGCCACTCCGGCGGGCAGCATGTCGGTCAGAGTGACGGCCGGATCGTGCCCCTCACCTATGTTGCTGAGGATGATGGTGTAGGTGACGACGCCGTGGTAGGGCGCGTCCATCGCCGGCGTGACGGCCTTGGACAGCGTCAGAACCGGCTCGGCCGCCAGCCCCAGCGCGGGGACCCAAAAGCCGCCGCTCAACTCGAACCCGCCGCCGGAAAGCGCGCCGGCGTCGGGCTGGCCGGCCGTGCCGCTCAGAGCATAGCCCCCGCCGGCGCTGGCCCCGCCGCCGCCGTCGACGGTGAACCAGGTCAGCTCATAGCCGCCGCCAAACTGCGCGTAGGCCACACCCGCTATGCTGACGAGCAAGAGGATAATGACGATCGGATATTTTTTCATCTCTTTTTCCTTACCATGCCACTTCGGCCGTATGCACAGTGGCTACCCAGCGGATCGTCTCTCCGTTTCCCTGCACCTGGATGAGCAGAGCATCGCTGGCATCGCTGGCGAGAACCTGGACGTTCCAGGCGGCGTCGTCTTCGCCCAGCACGGTGACGGTGGGTGTGCCCACCAGGATCGTAGTGCCGCCGACGTTTTTGATGATACCTTGAATGCGGTAGCCAGCCGATTCGCCGGCCGCGGTGCTTCCGACGATCAGGATATCAAAAGTCATCGCACGGCCGGCAGCGATGGTGAGCCGCTGGCTGGCGCCATTGCCATCCAGGAACAGATCGTGCCAGGCCCCGGCGGCCATGGCATATTCTCGCCGCAGCACATAGACCGAGGTCTGAGCGTCACCGGCCACTGCAAAGCCGCCGCTGGCATACGCCATCTCGCCAAAGTGGGTTGCGGCGGCATAGACACCGCCGGGCACGGTGGTATACGAGCCGCTGGCCACGTTGGCCCGCCCCCCAGCGATGGTGGCATCATCGCCGCTGACCGTGTGATCCCGCCCACCGCCGGCCGTGGCATACATGCCGCTGACCGAGTTGGCCCGCCCCCCGGCGATGGTAACATAGCTGTTGCCGACAGTATTTTGACGCCCACCCCCAATGGTGGCATAGCCCATCGTGCCGCTGATTACATTTCCATATCCCCCGCCGATGAAATTGGCCCAATTGGTGGTCGTAATCAGGTTGCTGACCCCGGCAGCAATGGCATTGTAAATGCCGCCATTGACCTGGTTGTATGACCCCCCGCCAATGAAAGAAATATCCCCTAATGCAGTGTTCTGGTAGCCGCCTGCCACGGCGCTATAACCGTAGCTTGGCCCGCCGGCTTGGTTGTCTCGCCCGCCACCGACAAAAGTATAGTTGCCGCTGGTCACATTGTTTCGCCCCCCAGCGATGGAGTTGTATGCACTGCTGGCGGTGTTCCCCGCGCCTCCGCCGATGGTCGAATACGTTCCGCTGGCGGTGTTGTTCGCGCCCCCAGCCACGGTGGCAAAGGTATTGTTCCCCACGGTGCCATCATCACTGCCGGCCTGGTTGTTCTGACCGCCTCCGACCACGCCCATATGATCGACCACGCGATTCAGGTTGCCGCTCTGGCCGCCGCCGGCGATGACGGCGCCAAAGGTGGTCGTGGCCACCCAGTTACCGCTGTAGCCTCCGATCAGGTTGGGGCTGGTGCCCGGCTCCAAGCGCAGGGCGCGGGTGTTGTTGACCTTGATTTCGAGCGCCTGGTTGTCAGCCGTGCCCAAAAAGTTCGTCCCGGCAGTGGTCCCAGCGTTACCGGTCAGGCCCCAGTAGGGCAGTTGGGTGGCGTTGTAGCCGTCGAGCGTGCCGGCGTCGCCCGCGCTAATTGCATAGGTCGCGGTGATGGCGGTCGTGGCCGTATTGGCCGCGTCCGCGCTGAGGGCGTAGGTCGCTGTGATGGCGGTCGTGGCCGTATAGGCCGTGCCGGCGTACACCGCGTAGGGAGCGGGCGTCAGCGCCTGGCGCGGCGTCAGCGCGGTGTAGGCCCCCGTCTCGTCGCCGGGACGCACGCCGATCGCCAGCCAACGCGCCTCGCCGTTGAAAGCGCTCGCGCCAAAGTCCAGCCGTACCACAAACAGGCCATCGATCACGGGCACATCCTCGAGGGCTACGATGCCGCCGATTTGTACGCCATCCGTCGCCGCGTCGAACAGCCGGAATTCAAAATCATACGCGCCGTTAGCCGCAGCGCCGTTGTCCTTGAGAAAGCCCTGGTAGGTAAAGCCGCTGCCCATCGGGCTTGCCGCGTTGACCAGGCCGGCGGCAATGAGCAAGGCTAGCACAGAAAAGGCCAGCGGTAGAAAAATTTTACGTTTCATTTCATATCTCCTTGTATTATTGTGAGTAAAGCTCGAGGCGAAATCCGGCGAGAAAAGCCCTCATCCTTCCTCCTGCTGAAGAGATGACACCGGAAGAGGCCGCCATTCGGTCTCCAAAAATTTCTGCAACGCCGCCAGGCTGGCAAAAGCCCGGCGTTGGTTGGTCTGGCAGTCTTCCAGCGCGGCGACCGTTGCCATCTGTCCGTTTCGCTCCACCTGCCAGACCCGCACAATGTAGGATTTGTAACCGGATTCTGTTGGCATACGTTGATCCTTGCAAGCTCAAGATGTCTATCACTGACCAATCTGCCTCTCATGATAAGAAAAAAACGTGCGTCAAACGTGCGTTTGAGCATCTTGGGAACTTGGTTTATAATGAATTCAGGTAACTGCTCAGCCTGCGCTGGTCGGATGTCGAACCGGGTTTGGGTTCGATGTGTCGAGCCCACGCGAGCGATGCTTGATCTCGGGGGCGCTTGGTATCGAAGGGCGATTGGTCTCGATACGGCTTTCGCTTTGCTCAAGCCTACTCGACCGGCGCGAGCTGAGCCATGACTCGCTTGGAATGACAGTGAGGGGGAGCGCTTTGGCGCAAAGAAAGGCCAACCCAAACAAATTGACGATTTATCTCCTGGGACACGTCCAGTTCTGCCTGGATGATGGGCCGCCCTTGCCCCTGGAAGCGGGCAAGGCCAGCGCGCTGCTGGTCTACCTGGCCGTAGAGGCTGCCCACTCGCACGCCCGGCAAACCCTGGCCGAACTGCTGTGGCCGGAACGAGCCGACGCCGAGGCCTTGGGCGCGCTGCGCTTTGCCCTGTCGAACCTGCGCGCCGTGCTGCACGATCGGCAGGCATCGCCTCCTTTTTTGCGGGTCAGCCGCTCTTCCGTGCAGTTGAACCTGGAGGCTGAAATCTGGATAGACGTGGCTGCTTTTCAGAACCAGGCCGCTGCGTGCGAGGCCGAGAACCGGCAAGGCGCTGTCCCGCCGCCGGAGACGCTGCAAGCAGCCCTGGCGCTGTACCGGGGGCCTTTTCTGCAAGGGTTCAACCTGGGCGACAGCCTGGATTTCGAGAG
>JAFGOG010000237.1 GCA_016926595.1 Anaerolineae bacterium | reverse complement strand
TGGTGAAACAGGAGGGGCTGCTGATCCGCCAGGTGATAATTCCGCAGCTCCACGAGCAGATGCGGGCCAAGATCTTGTAAGATGCAATTCGCACGGGTAATCGGCACGTTGGTGGCCACACAAAAGGCCGCCGGGCTGGAAGGGGTCAAATTCCTGGTCGTCCAACCGCTGGACAAACACCGGCAGCCGGTTGGCGAACCGGTGATCGCCGCTGACGGCACGGCCCAGGCCGGACCAGGGGAGTTGGTGTTCATCATCGGTAGCCGCGAGGCAGCGCTTGCCCTGCCAGAGCCGTTTGTGCCGGTGGATCATGCCATCGTCGGCATCGTAGATAACGCGGACGTGCGCTGATGTACGTAGGACGTGTGAGCGGCACCGTCGTGGCGACGATCAAGAATGAGTTGTTCCAAGGCCGTAAGCTGCTGGTAGTGGACAGGTTGGACCTGGCAGGGCTGGCCGCCCTATCCGCAGGGGAACCGGCCAAGAGCCGGTCGGGGGCCAAGTACGACATTGCTGTAGACATGGTTCAGGCTGGCGAGGGCGACATTGTGCTGGTGCTGGACGAGGGCAACTCGGCGCGGCAAATAGTGGACCGAGAGCCGGATGGGGCAATCCGGGCAGTGATCGTGGGGATTGTGGACGAAATCACATATTACAATGTCAGGTAACAGGCGTGTCGTAGAGTATGAGCTGCGACAGGAGATGGTCCGCATTGGGCGGCTGATGTGGGAGCGGGGCTATGTGGCGGCCGAGGAGGGCAACCTCTCTGCCCGGCTCGGCCCCGACCGCCTGTTGGTCACACCGAGCGGCTTGAGCAAGGGGTTTCTATCAGCCGAGAACCTGGTAGTGATCCGGCCGGACGGCGAGTTGGTGCCGTCCTATCGGGGACGAGGGCAAAAGCCGTCATCCGAAATCCTGATGCACCTGGAGGTTTACCGCCAGCGGCCTGACGTGAGCGCTGTCGTACATGCCCATCCGCCGACAGCGGTAGCCTTTAGTATCGCCGAAGTGACGTTGGCTCAATGCATACTGCCCGAGGTAGTGGTTACCCTGGGGGGCATTCCCACGGCTGAATATGCGACGCCGGGCACGGCGGAGGTGCCGGAGAGCATTAGCCAGGCTATCCAGGAGTGTGATGCCATCATCCTGGCCCATCATGGCACTTTGACGGTGGGGCGGACCCTGTGGGATGCCTACCAGCGATTGGAAAAGGTGGAACATGCGGCGCAAATCACACTGCTTGCTCGGCAGTTGGGGCAGGTGAGAACGCTAGCGCCCGAAGCGGTCGACAAGCTTTTGGAACAACGCCGTGAGTGGCTACAGCGCCAGGGGCGCGATCCCTGCCAGAACTGCAACGTCTGCTCTTTGGATGGAGATTAGGAAAGGGTTAATTGTCGATGAAAGGTTTGATCCTGAGCGGCGGGAAGGGAACCCGTCTGTATCCGATTACCTACACACGGGCCAAGCAGTTGGTACCGGTAGCCAACAAGCCGGTTCTCTTCCGTGTGATCGAGGCGATCCGCGATGCGGGGATCACCGAAATCGGCATTGTGGTTGGTGACACGGCCAAGGAGATCAAAGAGACGGTGGGCCCGGGGCAGCGGTGGGGCGTCGAGATTGCCTATATCCCCCAAAAGGACCCGTTAGGTCTGGCCCACGCCGTCAAGATCAGTCGCGATTACCTGGGTGACGACCGGTTTGTCATGTTCCTCGGCGACAACGTCATTCAGGGCGGCATCTCAGGGCTGATCAGGGAGTTCCAGACCAGCCGCTATCACTGCCAGATCGTGCTGACGGCGGTGGATAATCCCTCGTCCTATGGCGTGGCCGAGCTGGACCCTGATACACATCGTATCATCCGCCTGGTGGAAAAGCCGCGCAACCCACCCAGCAACCTGGCGCTGGTTGGGATTTATATGTTCGACGAGCATGTCTGGGAAGCCGTGGCAGCCATCAAGCCCTCGTGGCGGGGTGAGCTAGAGATCACCGATGCCATCCAATATCTGGTCGACAAAGGATACGTAGTCCATCCCTACATCCACGAGGGTTGGTGGATCGACACCGGTGAGCCGGGCGAAATGTTGGAGGCTAACGACATGGCGCTGGAAGAGGTGACCCCGGCTGTCGAGGGCTATGTGGACCGTGAATCACAGATCAACGGCAAGGTCACCATCGAAAAAGGAGCCGAGATCATCAACAGCCGCATCCGGGGACCGGCAATCATCGGCGAGGATACGCGTATCGTCAATTCCTACGTTGGACCTTTTACGTCGATCTATCACCATGTATTGATCGAGAACAGCGAGATCGAGCACAGCATCGTCCTGGAAAACAGCAAGATCCTGGATATTCCCTACCGCATCGAGGACAGCCTGATCGGGCGCGACTCGGAGATCGCCCGCTCGCCCATCAAGCCAAAGGCCCTCAAGATGACGCTCGGTGATCACAGCAAGGTAGGAATCTTGTAGGAAAGGGGGTGACAGTGTGGGTACTCTGAAGAAATGGCGTAAGAAGAAAATCGCCAAGCACAAACATCGCAAAATGCTGAAACTGACCCGCTTCAAGCGGCGGAAATAACCGATCGGCGTTTTGATCGTGCAATGCCAGGCGGCGACTGTTCGCTGCCTGGCATCTGTTGCCCATTAGAGTGGGGTGAGCCATATGAAAACCACATTGGTCTATCCCGGCATCGCCGGGTATGGGTTCGGCAGCCTGGGCAAAGGCATGGAAGCCGGCTGGGTCAGCCACGGGTTGGCTCACATCTCCAGCGCGGCCAAGGCCCAAGGCCTCTACATAGACCTGATCGACCTGCGGGCGCTGTCCGGCTGGGAGCAGTTCAAGGAGGAACTGCTCCGCCGCCAGCCTGACGTCGTCGGCCTGACGATGATGAGCGTGGACTATGGCCCGGCTACCGAGGCAGCCCGTATCGTCAAACAGGTTATGCCGGCTACCGTCACGGTAGTCGGCGGTCCGCACCCGACAATCATGGTCGAGGAAGTGGCCGGCATCCCCGATTTCGATTACCTGGTTACCCGGGAAGGGGAAGTCACCTTCCCGTGGCTCCTGGGCGAGCTAGATGCCGGGCGTCGCCCAGAAAGCCCGGTATTGGAGGGCGAGATGCCCGATCTGGATGCGTTGCCTTTTCCCGACCGGGATCTGTTCTTGGACGAGTGGCGTAAGTATGGGTACACCCTCGACTCGCCGGAGGTGCCTTTCGTGCCTGATCTGCCCCCGCCTTTCCTGACCATCATCGCCGGGCGAGGATGCCGGTACAACTGCAACTTTTGCCAGCCAGCGGAACGGCTTCTCTTTGGCCGCAAGGTGCGCAAGCGGAGCCCGGCCAATATCGTCGCCGAGCTGGAGCTGCTGCGCGACCGGTATCACTTTGCCAGCTTTATGTTCCACGACGACTGCCTGACCGAAGATCGGAAATGGGTCCTCGAATTCTGCGACCTGTACGAGGGCAAGGGTTTCCGCCGGCCGTTCTTCTGCCAGAGTCGGGCCGACATCATCGTCCACCATGAGGAGATGGTGCAGCGGATGGCCCAGGTGGGCTTGAAGGGCTACT
Organism: Anaerolineae bacterium; assembly: GCA_016926595.1. The sequence goes on along the minus strand of JAFGOG010000237.1, from coordinate 11,368 downwards.
TTATCGGCTTTGAGAGCGGCAACGACCGAGTATTGAGGTTCTTGCGCAAGGGCACAACGCGAGCCAAGAACCTGGCCGCAGCCGACGTCTGCAGGAAATATGGCATCAAGATCTGGGCGAACTATATGCTCGGCCTGCCGACCGAGACCAAAGAAGAGGTCATGGATACAGTCTCGATGCTCAAAGAGATCGACCCAGACTGGTACAGCCCGGCATTTTACACACCCCACCCCGGCAGTGACCTGTACGACTATTGCATCGAGCATGACCTGAGCCTGATTACCAGCCATGACCAATACCGGCGCAACCCTTGGGAAACTAAGGTCAAGGGACAGGATTTGGGGTTCTTGCAGTGGGCGCTGAAAGAGAGCCAGCGCCGTAAGTCGATCAACGCCTTGCGACGCCAGGCCAGTTATCTATGGGGCCGCTATGCCCGGCCCGACAAGGTGGTGCGGCGGCTGCGGCGGTTGGTAGGCTAAAAAGGAGAGGGAAGGGGTTCGCCCCTTCCCTCTCATCATAGATCGCGCCGTACTAGTGTTTGGCGACGATGGGCAGGTAGAAAAAGTGCTCGGCCAGGAACTGGATGCGGCCCTCAATGGCAGGTGAGATCGTCCCCTGATCCGCCACATAGTTGATCACCGCATCGCGCACGTAGAACTGCGTGTCCTCTACGATCTGGTCGAGCGGCCACAGCGTCACGCCTTCGTCCCTAAAGTTACACGAGCCGGCCGCCAGGTAGTTTACCGTCGAGACAGTGTAATAGGTCCCCGCGTCGTCAAAGTCCACCGGCGCCCCGCCGATCTTTAGAGCAGCGACATTGTGACCGTTGGGCAGCATGGGGTACCCATCGTAATACCAGATTTCGTTCCCGGTATCGGTGTCCAAGAAGCAGGTGGTGTAATGGGAATAGCCCCCATAGCCCGGCACGTATTTGTAGTAGTAATAGTTGCGGTACGAGCGCTCCAGGACTGCTTTGAGCTGCGGGCCGTTCATCTCCATCGCCACCAACGAGTTTTCGTAGGGCATCAGGGTGAACATGTTGGCCACGGTCAGAGTATAGGGATTGCTCGGGGTCGCCGAGTCGGCGACCTTCCTGTTGGACATGGCCCCCGACAGATGAAAGTCCACTTCAATCCCGTTCTGCGCCAGCTCCCACACCGAGGCATCGGCCTGCAGGTTGGCCGCGTTGGTCTCCTGGGTGTAGGCTTGCAAGGCATCGATTGGGACGGTGGTCAAACCCAGTTCCCGGCTGTTATAGGCCGCCAGCATGTCGGCGTAAGGCTGCACGATGTCAAGAATAGTGGGATCTTCAGGCGTGCCGGAGGTGACGGCGATGTAGCGCCCGGCGCTGGACATCAGGTCGTAGCCGCTCTTGTCCTTGTTGGGCACAAAGCCGAGGACGACCTGGCCCAGGTAGTTGCAGTAGCGGTAGGCTTGGGTGACGAGGACCGGGTCGCCATCCGGAGCGCCGATGATGGCCGGCAGGTACTTGTACGCGCCCGAATAGAGGGTTTGCTTGGATGGGTCGGTGTGGCTGTGTCCACCGATGATGACGTCGATGTCGCTGACATTGGCAGCCAGATAAGTGTCGACGTTGTTGTCGACCTCCAGGCTGCCGGCGATGGTGGTAAAGCCAAGATGGGTCAGGGCGACCACGGCGTCGCTGGCAGCGGCCAAGGCGGGCACCAGCTCCTGCGCCTTGCTGATCGGGTTGGCGAAGCTCAGGCCGGGGATGTTGCTGGGCAGCTCATAGTACGGTATGCGGTGGTTGTCCAGTCCAAGAATAGCCAGGTCGATGTCGCCGTATGGTCCAGGCACCGCGCGCTGGATTGAGGGCAGAATCGGCACCTGGTCCAGGCCGTAGCTGCCGTCGTCGGAAACCACGGCGCCCAGCATCGGGAAGGCGGCCTGCTGGAGCACACTGACAAAGACCGCGTTGCCAAAGTTGAACTCGTGGTTGCCCACGGTCATGGCGTCGTAAGCCATGGCGTTCATGGCGGCGATGCTCGGCTGGATGTGCATGGCCGGGTCAGCGATGGGTGTGCCGTCAGCGGCAAAGCCCGTGGGTGCGCTCTTGAAGTAGTAGCTCATCGCATCACCCTGGATCGTATCGCCTGCGTTGAGCAGCAGGCTGCGATCCGGGTTCTTGGCTCGCTCCTGATTGACCAGGCTGGCCAGTTGGGTCAGGCCCACGTAGGTGCCCTTGAGCAGGTTGCCGTGCGTGTCGTTGTTGTGCAGGAGGGTGACAGCCACGACACCGCCGGTGGTGTCGTCCCCATCGCGGGTGATCCGCCCGTCGAGGGTGCCTTCATAAGGAGAGGTCTTGGTGTAAGCGGTGGACACCCAGCGCTCGACGCCATCGAGCATGTCGCCCCAGTAGCTGGTATTGGTCAAATACTTGAAGGGGACAAAGCCGTCCTGTCCGGCCGGGGCCAGGAACTCGTTGGTGGCGATGCGGTAGGTACGGCCCGGATCGATCGGCTCCCAGCCGGCCTTGGCGCGGTCATAGACCATGATGTTAAAGGCGCCCCAGGCCCACGGCTGCGGGCCGGGCAGGGCGTTGCTGTAGCGGTAAAAGTCGTGGCGGACGCCGGCCACCTGGAGGGCGCCCTTGAACAGGGTCGCGCTCTGGTTGAGCAGTTCGATGATCTGGGCGCCGGTCATATCCCCGACGATGGTGGCGTTGCCAAAGGGCAGGACGCTGTACATCATGCCGTGTGTCAGGGTGTAAGGCAGGGTTGGCGTCGTCGGGAAGGTGATGTCGGCGCGCAGGCCGCCGGGGTTGTTAAAGACCATGTCGACGTCGTTCAGCAGCGTGTCGTCGTTGTTCAGATCGTTATAGATGGCGTCGTTGACAAAGGCGCCCATCAACGAGTCGCCGTTATAGTTGCGGACGATCTCTACGTTGGTAAAGCCGACCACGCGGTTGATCTGTTCCTGATACCACGGGTCATTGGCCCAGGCCTCGATAGCGGCCTTGACGGCCGGATTCTCTGGATCGCCGGTGCCGACGACGATCCGCTCCCAGGTGATGTCCACGTCGCCGGTCGCCTTGTCGATGACCAGAGTGGCCTTACCGACCTTACGCCCGGCATAATGCGCCTGGACGACAGTGGTGCCGTCGACTATCGTCGCGGCGGACAAGTCGGTGTGGCTGTGACCGCCAATGATCAGGTCAACCGGCGTGCCGGCCAAGAACAGGTTGTGAGCCAGGGTCTGGTCGCCATAGACGGGAAATCCGTAGCCATAGCCGCCGTCGGTGTAGCCAAGGTGGCTCAGGACGACGATGGCGTCGGAGGCGGCGTCGAGCTCGGCCCAGTAGTGGCCAATCGATTCGGTCGGGTCCTTGAAGCATAGGCCTTCGGTGGCCCAGTCGACGGTGATGTACGGGGTCTCTTGTGTGGTGACGCCGATCAGGCCGATCACCGCCTCATTGCCCGGAGCGCCGACTGTCATCGTCATCCACGGCGAGGCCGCAAAGGGCGGCGGAGTCCAGCCGGCTGTGGCGCAGTCGCCGGTGTCGTTGACGACAATGTTAGCCGATATCCAGGGGAAATTGGACTGGGTAGTGCGGTCGGTGAGCACCGCTTGCCCCCAGTCGAACTCGTGATTGCCAAAGGTGACGACTTCATAGCCCATCAGGTTGTAGATGTCGATGGTCGACTCGCCGTGAAACAGGTTGGACAGCAGGGTGCCCTGCATGAGGTCGCCGGCGTCGACCAGGAGGACGTTCTCCGCACCGACGGCGGTGCGCACATCCTCGATCTTTTGCGCGGTGCGGGCCATGCCGGGGTTGCTGCCGCTAGGCTGGAGGTTACCGTGAAAGTCGTTGGTGTGCAGGATGGTGATCGTCGCTACCTCGGTGGGGGCGACTAGACAAGTCTCAGGGGCTGCCAACGTCACAGTCCCCAGTACCATACTCAAGACAACAATGATGAGCAACACTGTGTACGAAGCGCTACGCATTTGTTTCTCCTTCCTATGTGTCATGCTTAAATTGTCGTGCCCAACCAAAACCGATCGTCCTCGAGTTCTTGCTATAGGCACCTCCTTTGCAGAACTGATCTACGCGGCTCTGCCCATTGAAGAAGATCTAGTAATGCGTGCTGGCTCGTTGTCGATAGCTCTTTCTACCCGTGGTGAAGAATAGCTCTATGGCAGAAAGAGTATACCACCAGCCATCGCAAAACGCAAACGTGGTTGGTGGATCGTCGCCTGTACACCGCTCTCGGCTCGTATGCAGCAACTTGACTTGTCGGGGTTTCGGCTCTATAATCACTCTAGACCTGCGATGCATAATAACCCTTCACAGAGATCTGTGATCGGATGGGAGGTGCGATGAAAAACAGGCGACTATTCGATGCGATCTTGCCAGGGCTGGTACCAGCATTCGTGGCCGTGTCCGGCGCTGACTCCTCATCCCGAGATAGACGGCAGGGCTGGCATGCGATGTCTGGAGGCTCGGGCGGCGAACCAAAGAGGACGATACGGGCTGGGCGACGCCGGCCCAGCGGATCATCGGAGCCCAGTGAGCGTGAGACTGCCCAGGCGCCGCAACGGGAGAGACCAAGCGCCGGCGAGGGACCCAAGGGAACCGGCTATAGCACCGGTGGTGGGGGAACCTATCAAAAGCCCACGTCGTATTCGGGTGGACAACTGCCGCAGCTTCCCATCGGCAAACTCAGTCCACAGATGATGATGATCATAGCCGGTGTAGCGGTTGTGGCATGTATCTGCATCGCGCTCTTTATGTTCATGCAGGGGGGCGACCAGGGAACAGACAGTGGGTATGTCGAATACCAACAGGAAACAGCCGACCTGTCCCAAGTGTTCGCGACAGAATTGCCCCCCCTTGTGCCGGTACAACCCACGGCGATCGTGATCAGAGCGACCAAGACGCCAAAAGTGACCCAACCCACCAGCACAGCAGCGCCCCCCAGGCCTACCAGGACACCGGCGCCAACCCAGGCCGTCGTTCAGCCGCCCGCGTCTCCGGGAGATCAGAAATGGCTGGTGATGCTGTACCAGGACGCCGACGACAAGATCCTGGAGCAGGACATCTACATCGACCTGAACGAGGCTGAGCGAGCGGGTTCCACCGACCGGGTGCAGATCGTGGCCCAGATGGACCGCTATCGAGGTGGGTTTTCAGACGACGGTAACTGGACCTCGACCAAGCGTTTCTTTGTGACCCAGGACAATGACCTGACCCGGGTACGCTCGCAACAACTGGCGGACCTCGGCGAAGTCAACATGTCCGACGGCGATACGCTGGTTGACTTTGTGACATGGGCCATCAGGTCCTATCCGGCCGACAAGCATGTGTTGATCCTCTCAGATCACGGCATGGGCTGGCCGGGCGGCTGGAGCGACGGCGATCCTGGTCCGGGCGGCGCCCAAGCCGACCGCAGCATCCCGCTATCATCGGCCACGGGCGACGAGCTGTTCTTGATGGAACTGGACCAGGCCCTGAGCGACATCCGCGCCCAGGTCGGCCTGGACAAGTTCGAGATGATCGGCATGGACGCCTGCCTGATGGGTCACCTGGAGGTGTTGAGCGCCCTGGAGCCCCATGCCCGTTACGCCGTGATGTCGCAGGAGACCGAGCCCTCGGTGGGCTGGGCGTACACCTCATTCCTTGGGGCGCTGAACGACAATCCGGACATGAATGGCGGCGAGCTGGCCCGACTGATCGTCAAGAGCTACATCGAAGAGGACCTGCGGATTATCGACGAACAGGCCCGGGCAGAGTTTGTGGGGAAAGGGTCAGGCGGCCTCTTTGGCGGCTACAGCCAGGTGTCGGCGCAGCAATTGGTGCAGCAAATGGGCCAAAACAGCACATTGACGGCCGTTGACCTGCAAAAACTGCCGGAGCTGATGGCCGCCACTGACCAACTGGCGTACGCCATGACCCAGCTCAACCAGCGGGGTGTAGCCCAGGCGCGGTCCTACGTCCAGTCATTCACCAGCGTCTTTGGCAGCAACGTGCCGCCGTCATACCTCGACCTGGGCAACCTGACCGGGTTGTTAAGGGATAATAGCACCAATGTGGACGTGGATCAGGCCGCCGACCGCGTGTTGGCCGCCTTGGGCCAGGCAGTGATCGCCGAAAAGCATGGGCGGGGGAAACCCGGTGCCACCGGCGTCTCAGTCTATTTCCCCAACTCGCAGCTTTACCAGTCGGCCATGACCGGGCCGCGATCCTACACACCGGTGGCGCAACGCTTTGCCCAAAACTCGTCGTGGGACGATTTCCTGGCCTATCACTATACAGGCCGTACCTTCCAGCCAGAGACCCGTGAAATCGTCGTGCCCGACGCATCGGTGCCGGTCCGAGGGCCGGGGGCCGGGGGGATCCAGGTATCGTCGATCACCGCCTCCGGTAATGTGGCAGCGCCGGGCCAGCCGGTGCTGTTGAGCACCGACATCAGCGGTGAGAACGTCGGCTATGTCTATCTGTTTGCCGGTTTTTTGGATCAGCAGGCAAATTCGATTTATGTGGCCGACATGGACTATCTAGAAAGCGGCGACACCCGAGAGATCGATGGGGTGTACTACCCCGACTGGGGTGAGGGAGCATTCACTATGGAGTTCGAGTGGGAGCCCCTGATGTTCGCTATCAACGACGGCACCACGTCGGTCAACGCAGTCCTCATGCCGCAGAGCTTTGGGGCCTCGGCTGAGGAAGCCATATATACGGTGGACGGCATTTACACCTTCTCCGACGGCAGCGGATCGCGCTACGCCCAGTTGTACTTTAGTAACGGGGCGCTGCAGCAGGTGTTCGGATTTACCAGCACGGGCGAGACAGGTTCGCCGCGCGAGATCACTCCGAGCATAGGGGACACCTTCACCGTCCTGGACAAGTGGATGGACCTAGATCCGAGCGGTGGGGCTGCCACAATGGCCTCTCAGGAGGGAGGCACCCTGACCTTCGGCAGCCAGCCGTTTACGTGGAAAGAGCTGAATGCAGCTCCAGGCCAATACACGGTCGGCTTTATCGTCAAAGATCTAGACGGCAACAGCTACGAGACCTACACGACGATAACTGTGACCCGTTAAGCTGGGCCGTCTCGACAACGATCGGGGCAGATCAAGGGCTCCGGATCCCTCAACTTGGGGGAGCCGGAGCCCTTTACTTGTCGCGACTACTCAGGACAGCGAGTCTTTGTTTGCTGCCATGATCGCCGTCGAATGGCCTGGCTGTACGACTCGTACCTCCGTGTTTGGAGCCAGGCAGGCGGCATGTTCGGCGAAGGCATAGGGGGGAGAGTGCATGCAATCGACCGTCTGCCACAGTGCATGGGGGCCGGCATAGCGCAGCGCGCCCCAGTGGATCGGCACAGCAACGCGAGGGCGGAGCATGGTCAAGGCGCGAGCTGCGGTGAGGGGAGTCAGGTGGCCGCCGCCCACACGAGGTCCAAAGCCCCACACCGGCAAGAGGGCCAGATCCAGGTCGTGCTGCGCGCCTATATCGCTCATCCCCTCAAAAAGGTCCGTATCGCCAGCAAAGTAGACCGACAGATGGTTGCACAGGGTGTAGCTCAGACAGGTCGTCATAGGCCGCAGAACCGACATTGCCCAGCCATGCTCGGCAGGTAGCGCGGTGATCTCGACATCGGCAACTCGCACCGTTTCACCGGCAGCGATTTCGTATATCTCCAATCCGGTATGGCGCCGCAAGTACCTGCCCGCGCCCCGTGGGGCGATTAGAGGCGTCGCATGTCGCAATCCTCGCAGAGAGGGCAGATCGGTGTGATCGTAGTGTAGATGGGACAGGATCACCAGGTCGGGTGGGCGTTCTTCCAGCAGGTCCGGCGCCGGATTGGGCCCGTGGCGCTGCAAGAAGAGGAGCCGGTCCCGCAAAATGGGATCGGTCAGGACGCGAATATGGCCGATGTCGATCAAGACGGTCGCGTGGCCGATGTAGTGAACTTGAGCCAACAGGTTTCTCTTTCCAGGCGCCTCGCCCGGACGGCGACACACCATGTGATGAATAGAGCCGGGCTTGTAATTGTCAGGCGCCGCCTCTGCCCGAAAGCTGAGCTATTATATACGCCTGTCCGCCTTTTTGTCAATCCCCCTTTGGTACCAGTGGTCATGTTTCTTCTAAGTTCGGATTTGCCAAATCAGTGGGTTTATGCTAGAATGCCCGCCGTGCTTGCCCAAGCAGGACATGGTAGTTGCATGGCGATATCGGCTGCATAATCTGAGACTATACCCCGGGCTGAGCCTGATTTGTGCAGGCCTGGCTTTTGGGGTATTCTTGTCTAGCGCAGTGTGTTAGCTCTTGGATTACAATCTAGGGAATGGAAAGGAAAAAGAAGATAATGGAGCAGAAGCCTGACCCCATACTTAAAGGACTGAGCGGATTGCTCGAAGGCAGGATGACGGGGCTGGTCTTTAACCTGCTGATCGTGGTCCTTTTGGTTCTGGCCTTGCTTTTGCCCCCGGTGTCGGCTCAGGAACGCATCCTAGACGCGGGCTATAAGGCGATTGACCGGGACGACGGCGGCTCGGTGGTGGATCCAGATGGCATGCAGGTGACGCTGTCGCCGGCTGGTTTGCAGGAGAATGTCAAGATCAAAGAGGAATCGGTGCCCATGGCAAGCTTCATGGACGGTTCCGCCGGCAAAGACCTGGCCGCAGCAGCCAAAGCGCTGCCGACCAATCTGCGGCCCAAGAGCCCGGTGTACAAGATTAGCATCAAGGGCGAACCGCCCACCGACGTGACCCTCACCGTGCCGGTCCCCAACAATGCAGAACCTTACGATCTGCTGTCGCTCTACGACTGGACCGGTGAGAGGTGGCAGTTTGTGCCCGGTCACGTCATCGTCGAGGACGACGTGATCGAAGCGCGCCTTGACTATGTCCCGAGAGCGGTGGTAGTGTTCCAGGACGCCGGTCAGGCGTCCCAAGTCAGCGCTGAGTTGCCAGACTATGTATCGCTGCCCGAAGAGGGGTCACAGGCCCTGGCCGAGCTAAATCCGGTGGGGTATACCTTGGGCGGCGACAACAGCATCGAAGGGACACTGCCGACCCTGCCGGCTCTTGCAGGAGGCGAGTCATATCGGATAGTGCCCACGCTGCGCAACTGGACTGAAGACGGCGTGGTGCGCAACGACTGGCTGGACAACATGCTGGCCATCCCCGAGTCGCAAGACGCCCATATGGCGGCAATCGTCGACCTGGTGGTGCGGGAGATGTATGCAGGCATCGACCTCGATTACCGGGGCATCAATCCAGATCTCAAGCCTGAGTATACGTCGTTCGTAACTCGGCTGGCAGAGCAGCTTCACGCCAGCGGTAAGGAGCTCAGCGTCCACGTCGAGCAGCCGATCCAGATCGCCGTGGATCGTTGGGAGACAGGCGCCTACGATTGGGCAGTGCTGGGCCAGGCTGCCGACCGGATCAAGTTCCCGGCCAGCCAGGATCCAGCCGCCTATGCCACAGGCGGACAAATGGAAGGGCTTCTGGGTTGGGCCGTGGGCGAGGTCGAGCGCTCCAAGCTTCAGCCTGTCTTTACGGCGGGAAGTGTAGAAAAGCGGGGAACGACGCTCGTCGAGCGCACCTACCGCGACGCATTGGCCGAGCTGAGCAGGTTGGCAGTGCAACAGGGCCAGGACGCGATCATCCCTGGCGATCAGGTTATCCTGACGCTCGAGAATCTGGGGGTGCAGATCGACCCGGCGACGGGCAGTTCCTGGTTTACCTATCGTGATGATGCCACCGGCGAAGAGCGAACGGTGTGGCTGGAAGACGCCAGCAGCTTGAGCCGCAAGCTGGCCCTGGTGCGGCGCTTTAACCTGGGCGGCGTTGCCATGCGCGCCCTGTGGGATGAGGGAAACGATCCACGTGTGTGGGAGCTAGTGCGCGAATACCAGACCGTGGCGCAGACCGTTGAAGCGCCAGCCGGCAGCCAGTTTGCCGTGCTGTGGACGGTGACCAAGCCTGACGGCCAGGTTCAGGAAGAGACCAAGGGCCTGGATCAGAAAGCCTATACCTGGACGGCCCCTGAGGAGCCTGGTCAGTACGCGCTAAGCGCCCAAATCGTGGCCCCCAACGGCCAGACGGTCGGCGGCGGTGAGCAGGTCGCTCTCCTGGTCGAACTGCCGACTCCTACGCCGACACCCACACCCACCCCGACGCCGATCCCGACCGAAACGCCGACTCCGACTCCAACCCCGACGCCCAAGCCCACTTCTGCTCCAGCGGCGGCGGCTCCCAAGCCGACCAGCGCGCCCTCGTCGGGCGGCGGTAGCCGGGTCAATACCAGCTTTGGCTATGGCATCCAGATCGACGCCGGCGACAACCTCGGCTGGGCCAGCGGTGCCATCAAGGGGATGGGCTTTGGCTGGGTCAAGTTCCAGGCGCCGTGGAAAGATTTCGAGTCTTCCCCGGGCAACATCGACTGGGGCAAGATGGATAGCTGGGTCAACGGCCTGAGCAGTCTCAAGATCATGATGAGCATTGTCAAAGCCCCCGCCTGGTCGCGCGGCGGGCAGGACCTCAGCGTGGAAGGCCCGCCTAACAACCCCCAGGATTTTGCCAACTTTTTAGGCGCGGTGGCTGCCCGCTACTGTGGGTCGAGTGTGAAGGCCATCGAGGTCTGGAATGAGCAGAACCTGCACTACGAATGGGGCAACAAGCCGATCAGCCCGGCAGGTTACATGGAGCTGCTAAAGCCGGCCTACACCCGGATCAAGCAGGCCTGCCCGAGCATGATCGTGGTCAGCGGCGCGCTTACGCCGACAGGCGCCCCACCGCCCAGGGCCATGGACGACTATACCTATCTGGAGGGGATGTACAAGAACGGACTGAAGAGCTACTGTGACGCAGTAGGGGCTCACCCCAGTGGCTACAACGTCGCGCCGTGGGTCAAAGGGGGACAAGCAGCCTGCGACTTTATCACCCAGCAGGGATCCTCTTTCCGTGGGCCATGCAACACGCTCCACCACTCCTGGAGCTTTTACGCCACACTCAACGGCTACCACAACATCATGAACCAATACGGCGACGGCAACAAAAAGATCTGGCCGACAGAGTTTGGCTGGGCAACCGACTGGATAGGCGATACGAACTATGGCTATGCCGCCGACAATACGCGGCAGGAGCAAGCCGAGTGGACGGTCAAGTCGTATGAGCTGATGAAGCAGTGGGGATTTGTGGGCGTCGCTTTCCTGTGGAATCTGAATTTTAAAGTGACGGCCAACGGGAACGAATGCTCCCAATGGGGCATTGTGGGTCCTGATCGGCAGCCGTTGCAGACCTACAATGCACTGGCGGCCATGCCCAAGTAGAGGCTAGAGGAAATCAGAAACCCGGTTTCTCACAGAAACCGGGTTTTTTGTTAGTAGGTTCGCTGCCA
>JAFGOG010000236.1 GCA_016926595.1 Anaerolineae bacterium | reverse complement strand
GGCGGCCATGCCCAAGTAGAGGCTAGAGGAAATCAGAAACCCGGTTTCTCACAGAAACCGGGTTTTTTGTTAGTAGGTTCGCTGCCAATCCACCCGGTACCAACCGGCAACGCTGCGGTCAAAGTTGACGACTGCCTGTGAACTGAGCTGGTTCCCGGCAGCGTCAACCAGAGTCACGATGTACGTGCCCTTGTCCAGGTAGATCAGGATATCATACCATCCTGTTTCTGTCCCACCCTTGGTAGTCGCCGATTTTGTGTCCCACTGGTTCGACGCCTGGATCAGCACACCTTCCAGCAGATTGCCCTTGGCATCGCGTATGGTGCCATAGATATAGCAACAACCGGCCAGGCTGTTATCTGGCTGTGTGCTGAGCACGCGGAATTGAAAAGTCTCAACTGGTGTAGCCGTCGGCACCTTGACCGGCGGCACGGTGGGACGTGGGGTGGATGTCGGCTTGGATGGCTTGGGCGTCGCGGATGGCTCGGCAGTGGGCGGCAGGGTCGGAGCCGGGGTCACCGTGTCGGTGATCATTGGAATACCGTTTGGGAGCGCCATGATGGTGGCGGTGGGCGTCGGCGCGGCACGTGTGGCGGCACGGGTCGCCTGGCCAACCTGACCGGTTGGCGCGGGTGTGGCCTGGGCGCGCAACGCTTCACGGGTAGACATAAACCCAGTAAAGGCCACATACAGCCCCAGCAGCACGATCAACAACACGAGCAGAAAACCAACAGCATATCCTTTACTCATGGCGCCCATGATACCATCGCTGAAAGCAATTGGCAAATCGAAAGGCCGATTTGCATTTTCTTGATGGGAATGCTATAATGGTGATTGTTACGGGCGAGTAGCTCAGATGGTTAGAGCGCGTGTCTCACATACACGAGGGCAGGGGTTCAAGTCCCTTCTCGCCCACCTCGGCAGCCTTGGGCCGTGGTCGTACCATCACTGCGCGACCACGGTTTGTTCTATGCTCTGACGGTTCATCTTACCTGGGGAAAGCCTGGGAAAGGATCTGGTTCCGCAAACTCATGCCCTCTTCCAAGATGCTGAGAAAGCGCATTAGGGGCATACCCACCGTCGGCACCGACTGGGCGATTTGCCTGGTGCGCTGGGGGTTGCTGGCCTTGGCCCCAGTGCTGCTGCTGCTCGACCCGGCCCATCGTTTGTCGGTCGCCGACGTGGCTCCTTACTTGCTCGTCGTGGCAGCCTATAACCTGGTCATCATGGCACTGTTGGCAGTCCGCTTCTTCCCACGTTTCATTCCACCGCTGGCGCTGATCGCCGACATCCTCAGCACGATCACCCTGCTTTACCTGGCCGACACGGCCCTGGACATCTACTTTTTCTTCCCGTTATTCCCCATTGTCGTCGCTACGCTGCGATCCGGCTACCGGCCAGGCTTGCTCACCGCCGGCATCTTTGCTGCCAGCTACGGTCTGCTGGCCATAGCTCGGGAACTGGGACGAGCGCCCAACCAAGTCTTCCAGATTGGCTTGTATATATTGCTATACGTCCTGGCAGCAGTGGTGTTGGCTGTTGTGCCGGTGGTTGCACCGGCAGCCTTGGGTCAGGCTGCACGCAAGCGAGCCGCTGCCGAAGAGGGGGCAGTACCCGACAACCTGAGAATGATATACGAGATGGCATCAGCCTTGAGCGCCACCATGAACTATGAGCGGGTCTTGGAAGCGATCCTGGACATCAGTCGCTTGGGGCTGGCTGACCTGGGTGAGCGGATGGGCGAATCGGTGGGAATGGTCCTGTTGTACGATCAGGGGGGTCTTTTTCCCGCATCCTACCGGAACCTGGTCGTGAGGGGTGATGAAACACAGCACATCAGTGGAGTAGAAGGGATCGTCGGGCAGGCCATCTCCTCCGGGAAGGCAGTCATTGGCAGGGATCTCGCCTCCGATCCAGAATTGAGGGTGTTCCGGTCGCTCCAGCACTGCAAGTCGGCGATCTGTGTGCCACTGCGTGCCGGGTTCGAAAGCTATGGCGCGGTACTGTTTGCCTCTGTCAATCGGGACGCCTACACAGACGAGCACCTGGACGTGCTGACGATCTTTTGCAACCAGGCGACCATCGCCCTGCAGAATGCGAGCCTATACCAGACCTTGCGTGAAGAGCGGGACAAGATCGTGGACAAGGAAGAACAGGCGCGCCGAAAACTGGCCCGTGATCTGCACGACGGCCCTACACAGGATGTGGCGGCCATCGCCATGCGACTCAACTTTGCGCGGGTGTTGCTAGACCGGGATGTGAGTCGGGCCAGGAAAGAGCTGGAGAGGCTCGAAGACCTGGCGCATCGTACCGTAAAAGAGATCCGGTCGATGCTGTTTACGCTGCGACCGGTCATCCTCGAAACAGAAGGCCTGGTAGCTGCTCTGAACCAATATGTCGACAATGTCCGTGAGAACGACCTCCTGGCGGTGACCATCAACACCGAGCGATACCACGACTGTCTCGACACTGATGCCCAGGGAGTAGTCTTTAGCATCATCGAAGAAGCGGTGAATAACGCCCGAAAACACGCCCATGCGACACGGGTCTCCATCAGGCTGTCAGTGGAGAATGACCTGTTCGTGGCTCAGGTAGAGGACAATGGGCGCGGGTTTGATTTGCAGGCTGTAGAACAAACCTATGGTGCACGGGGCAGTCTGGGAATAATCAACCTGAAAGAGCGGGCAGCGCTGATCGAGGGGAATCTGACCATCGAATCGGTTCCTGGCGAGGGCACATGCGTCATTCTCGTCGTGCCTATCGCGAATGAGCCTGTGTAGCCGACGTAGCCGTGACTGTGCCTGATTTGAACGGCGGCCTTTCCCCCCTTTCGTTTTGGCTCTTGGGTTCTGTGCTGGTCTGCGCCCTGGCAACGAATGCGCTGTGGCTGGCGAGGGCCTTTGCTTCGCAGTCACAGGCGGTCCTGCTTGCCAGAACGACGTGGGCCCAGGGGCTATGGCAGATTGTCCGCTTTTTGTTTTACCTGGGGATTCCCTATCTCGTGCTCGGCGGTTGGCCCCGCCGCCCATTCCAGGGGTTGTTGTCGCTGCAGGACATGGGATTCGTCGGGCTGGGCGGGAGCTGGACAGTGACCCGCTGGCTGGGCGCCGCGGGCACCGGGCTGGGTCTGGGCAGTGTGGCCCTGATGATCCTCCTCCTCGCCCGGCGCCATGCGAACCATGTGCCACCCTTTTCCCGTCATCCATGGTGGGTAATCGTCATCGAGGTGGTCTACCTGGAGGTGCACTGGGTCTTCTACCGGGCAGCCCTGACCTTCCAATCTAACAGCCTCTACCTTGGTGTCTTTGCCGGATTGGGTCTGGTCTACGTCGAGTGGGCTGTGAGCCCGTTCTGGCGTTGGGGTTGGCGCCAGGAATCACGCGCCGCCGGCCAGTGGTTGCGGGCAGCTCTTGCCCTGGCAAGCGCCTTGATTTTTCTCCTCACACAGAATTTGTGGATCTGCCTGGTGGTCCACTGGCTAGTGGAGCTGGTTTTCTATTCCCACAACCGGCAAAAAGCACACAGATCCCCCGCCGTGGTCGGCTGACCGCAGCGGGCGCAGGGCTGAAGTGTCAGGTCGTCGCCCTCGGCGAAGGTCACTCGACCGGCGTCCCGCGCTCTGAGGAATTGCAAGTAGAACTGCTGCTTGGCGCCCGGTGACTTGAGCTCAAGCTGGTTGAGCAGCTCCTTGTAAAAGTTGGTGGTCGAGCCCTTGGCAAAGGGGCACTCGTCGTAGATATAATCCAGGCCGCGGATCAAGGCATAAGCGGCCGACTCGCGCTCGTAGAGCCGGACAAGCGGCTTGACCTTACGAGCCAGGCCGCTTCCTGTGCCGCATGTTTCATGGAAATCCCTTTCAGGGGATGGAGATCGCTTTTCCAAGACCGGCGCCTGGCGGGCCAGGTATCCGGTCTGCCAGTGAAGGGTGTTCTGCATCAGCACGGCGGCCTCGTCATCCAGGTTGTGCCCGGTGGCAATTGCCGCAAACCCACCATCGCGCGCCACGCGGTTCATGATGTGCCGCTTGACTAGGCCGCACACAGCGCAAGGCTTGGCCTGTCCGCGCCTCTTGGTGCGAGCCAGCATTGGGATGCCCTGCCCGTACTCCGCGCCGACGTCCACCACGTGCAGTCGCGCCGTGGGGTGGTGATCGGCGACGAACTTGCGGCACATCTCCAACGATTTGGCGGAATAGTCGATCCCCTCGTCGATCCCCAGGTTGATGTACAGTCCTTCGGCCTGGTAGCCCAGGGTGAGCAGTAGATCCCATAGGCTCAGGCTGTCCTTGCCGCCGGAGACGGCCACGAGCAGCCTGTCGGCAGGGGTGAACATCTCGTAGGTCTCGATGGCCCGCTGTGTCGTGGCGGTAACCCACTCAACAAAATGCACTGCGCACAACTGCAGGCGATGCTGGCGCATTTGGATGGCGGCGTTAGCTCCGCATTTGTGGCATTTCATGTTGCCTTCATCCGCCTGATACCACGGCTATCAGCTTGATAGTATCGCCATCCTGGGTCAGCGTTGCTTCGTTGATGAGCTGACCATTACGCACGGCCAGGACCGATTCGGGGTTCAACCCCGCCTTGCCGATGATGTGGCGCACTGTGCTACCCGGTTTAACTTCCCAGATCTTGTCGCGATAGATAACCTTTACCATGTCGCTCGTGATTGTACCATGGTGTCGATCAAAGATCAAGCTCCAGCCACCGCCTATGGCGACTGGAGCTTGAGACGCGACGTACTACTTCTGGCTATGCCAGGTGTCCCTCGTAGATAAAACGGCGGGTGCGCTCGGCGACGTGAGCGGGATCGACCTGGATGCGGGCTATTCCGCTGTCCAGGGCGGCTTTGGCAACCGCAGCCGCCACGACCGGTGGCACGCTAAAGTCCATACCGCTGGGAATGATCCGCTCTGGTTCAAGGTCCTGGTCAGGCACCAAGGCGGCAATGGCTTTGGCGGCGGCCAGCTTCATCTCCTCGTTGATCTCCTGGGCTCGTGTGTCGAGCGCGCCGCGAAAGATCCCGGGGAACGCCAGGGAGTTGTTGACCTGGTTCGGAAAGTCACTGCGGCCAGTGGCCACCACGGCTCCGCCCTTGACGGCGGCGCGGATGGCAGCCGCCACCTCGTCGCGCGGAGCGCCTGAGCGGGGGGCGAACTCGGTGTCGGGGTTGGCCAGAGCAAAGAGGATCGGCCGCTCGGCCATGCCGGCGATGGCTTCAGGCGTCAGCACGCCGGGACCAGACACGCCGACAAAGACGTCGGCGCCGCGCATGGCGTCGGCCAGGCTCCCCTGCAGGCGTTGGCGATTGGTCAGTCTGGCCATCTCTTCCTTGATCCAGTTCATGCCTTCCGGCCGGCCCTCGTAGATGGTGCCCTTGGTGTCGCACAGGATAAAGTCCTGCACGCCGGCCGCCATCAGGATGCGGGTCACGGCGATGCCGGCCGCGCCGGCCCCGTTGATGACGACCCGGATCCGGTCCAGGGGCTTGTTCACGATCTTGAGTGCGTTGATGAGCGCGGCCAGAACTATGACGGCTGTGCCGTGCTGGTCGTCGTGGAAAACAGGTATGTCCAGCGCCTCGCGCAGCTTGTCTTCGATCTCGAAACAGCGGGGGGCGGCAATGTCTTCCAGGTTGATCCCGCCAAAGGTGGGGGCGATGCGCTTGACGATGCTGACGATCTCGTCCGAGTTCTGGGTTGCGACACAGATCGGAAAAGCCTCAACGCCGGCGAAGGTGTGGAACAGGATGGCCTTACCTTCCATCACCGGCAGCCCGGCCCGAGGGCCGATGTTACCCAGGCCGAGGACGGCCGAACCATCGGTGACGATGGCCACCAGGTTGCCCTTGGCGGTGATGTCAAAGGCCAGGTGGGGCTGCCGGGCGATCGCCTCGGCCGGCTGAGCGTCGGCCGGGGAGAGGTACATACTGAGGGTGTAATGATCGCGGATCGGCAGCTTGGCCTCGATTTCGAGCGCGCCCCGGTAGCGGCGGCGCAGGTCAATCGCCTGTTCCTTGAGCGAAGCATCCCGGCCAACAGATGGCGGATCGACGATGGCTGCCTGGCCTTCGTACACATAGCGGCGAGTCCATTCGGCAATGGCGGCTGGGTCGGCGTCCTTCTTGCGGGCCTGGCCGGTATCCAGGGCAATGCGCGCCACGGCCTGAGCCAGGGCCGGTGCCACGCCAAAGTCGAGCACGTCGGGCAGGATCTGATACCGGTTTGGGTTAGGCACCAGGCTGGCCAGGCAGTGTGCTGCCCCGAGCAGCATCTCATCGTTGATATCCAGCGCCTGTACGTCGAGGAGGCCGCGGAAAAAGCCGGGAAAGATCAAGGCGATGTTGACGCCGTTGGGATAGTCGCTGCGAGCAGTCGCCACTACGGCAGCGCCGGCCTCCTCGGCCTGGGGCGGCAAGATCTCTGGGTCGGGCTGGGCAAAGGCCATGATGATCGGATCGGGCGCCATGGTGCGGATCATGTCAGGTGTGATCACGCCACCAGACGAATAGCCAACAAAGGCGTCGGCGCCGCACAGCGCCTCGGCCAAGGTGCCTGTGCGGCGCTCTGGATTGGTGCGCTTGGCAAGATAGTTCTTGGACCAGTTCATCTCCTGCAGCCGGAAGGGAACGAGTATGCCTTGCCGGTCGCAGACGACGACGTTTTGCACGCCTGCTACTTCCAGCAGATCGACCAGCCCGGTAGCGGCCGCACCGGCGCCGTTGATGACGATCTTGAGGCTTTGCAGGTCCTTGCCCACCACCTTGGCGGCGTTGATGAGCCCTGCCAAGGTGCCGATGGCGACGATGTGCTGGTGATTGCTGACCACCGGGACGGTCATGGCCCGCTCCAGCAAATTGGCTACCTGGAGACTGCGCGGTGCGGAAATATCCTCCAGGCAGACCGCGCCGAAGGTGGGCCCCAGCGCCGCCAGGGTCTCGACCATGTCGGTGGTGTGCTCAGCGTCCAAGACGATCGGCAGGGCATCGATACCGGCAAAGGTCTTGAAGATGATCGCCTTGCCCTCCAAAGCCGGGAGCGCAGCTTCAGGCGGGGCGTTCTTTAGGCCGAACAGGCCAGAACCGTTGCTGACCAGGGCCACCGTATTACCCCGGCAGGTATAGCTGTAGGAGCTGAGCGGATCGGCGACGATAGCCCGGCACACCTCGGCCACGCCGGGGGTGTACAGCAGGCTGAGCATGGCCGAGTCTTTGACTGGCACCTTGCTCCGGACGCCGATCAACCCCCGGTAGCGGCGCAGGTAATCCATCTGTTGCTGGGGAGTGACAATGCCCATCGTAGTTACTTCCCGGGACACTGGCTGACGACAGCCGGGTCGATCCCTTTCGTGCTGTAGGCTTTGTCAAAGTGCCTGCTGAAATCGCCGGCCAGCTTCCTGGCGCGGGCATCGAATGCCTCCTTGTCAGCCCAGGTATTGCGCGGGTTGAGGATCTCACCTTGAACTCCTGGGCAGCTCTGCGGTATCATAATGTGGAATACCGGGTCTTCTTCATATTCGACAGCTTCTAGCGCCCCGTCGAGCGCGGCATGAACCAGCGCTCGGGTAATGTCGATGTCCATACGTGCGCCAATGCCGAAAGGACCGCCGCTCCAACCGGTGTTGATCAGGAACACCCTACTCCCGTAGCGGCGCATCCGCTCGCCCAGCATTGAAGCATAGACGCTTGGGAGGCGGGGCATGAACGGCTCGCCGAAAAAGCGGGAGAAGGTGCTGACCGGGTCGATAATGCCGGTCTCGGTGCCAGCCAGCTTGCTGGTATACCCCATCAGGAACCAGAGCATAGCCTGCTCCGGCGTCAGTCTGGCGATAGGCGGAAGCACTCCGTTGGCGTCGGCGGCAAGGAACAGAATGGTCTTGGGATGGCCACCCATGGGCGGATTCTTGACGTTGCTCAAGAAGGCCAATGGGTAAGAGGCCCGCGAATTGGGTGTCAGCCGGGCGTCGTCCACGTCGAAATGGCCGTCGGGGTACATCATCGTGTTCTCGACGATTGCCCCGTGGTCCAGATAGTGCGCCTCGTGAAAGACAGCGTTCCAAATCTCTGGCTCCTTGTGCGGACGGAGGTTGATCAGCTTGGCATAGCAGCCGTTCTCAAAGTTGGCGGCGCCGTTGTCACTCCAGCCGTGCTCGTCGTCGCCATAGAGCGCACGAGTCGGGTCGGCGGACAGGCTCGTCTTGCCGGTGCCCGACAGCCCCAGTAGCAGCGCTACCTCGCCAGAGGGGCCCTCATTGGCCGAACAGTGTAGGGGGAGGATCCCCTCGGCAGGCAGCACATAGTTCATCACGCTGAACATCAACTTCTTAACACTGCCGCCGTAGGCCGAGCCAAAGACGATGCCGAGGTAGCGGTCAAAGTCCATGGCCACGGCCATGTTGGAGGTCTTGCCGTCGGGCAGTTTGCGCAGACGTCCGGCGTACTTGGCGCGATCCAGCTTGTCGTAGGGTGCAACTAGCAGGGTAAAAGGTCGCCTGGCAAAGACGCTGCGCTCGATGTCGGGTGGCACTGGCCGGAACATGTTGTCACTGAAAAGCGCTGCCAAGGCTGCTGGAGAGATGACGCGCACCGGCAGAGCATAGGACGAATCGGCGCCCAGAACCCGATCGACAACATAGACCACCTTCTTGGTCGCCATAGTCTGAAGGGTTTCGTCGAGGATCATGTCAAACGTATCGGGTGACATGGGGATATTGTTGGGCGAGTCCCAGTCGATCTCTGACTCGCTCTCCGGGCGTTGTACGGAATAGGTATCCTGAGGGCTGCGCCCGCTCGATTCGGGCGGTGTCCAGGTGGCAAGGGCGCCGTTGGCGCTGATGATCGCTTCCTTGTTATCCACCGCTGCCTGGATCATCTCCCGCCGGCTCATGTTATGCCGCACGTTGGGATATCGCTGTAGCGCTTGAGAAATCTTGTCTTTAGGTTCCACGTTAACCTCCTTTGGTTTGGATAATGGCGCCAGTCGCAACCCTTTGATTCGACTAGCTTCCATCCTCTGTGGTCGGGGTAGGCGACCAGGAGAAAAGCTCCTCAGCGCCAGGCACCGGCCCAGGAATGACCTTGCCGGGGTTGAGGATATTCTTCGGGTCGAGGGCTTTCTTGATGGCGGTCATGACGTCGATGGCTACTGGGCCAAGGTTCTGCTCTAAAAACGCCCGTTTCAGGCTGCCGACGCCGTGCTCGCCCGACAGGGTGCCACCCAGCCGCAGCGCCGCGCCAAAGATGTCGGCAGCGGCGCCTTTCATCTTTTCTACCTGGGCCGGGTCGCGCTTGTCGAACAGAATATTGGGGTGCAGATTGCCGTCGCCGGCGTGGCCAAAGATGGCAATGGGGATATCCCACTTGCGCGAGATCTCTTTGATGGCCGCTACCGCGTCGGGGATGGCGCTGCGCGGAACCGAGATATCCTCGCCCAGCTTATTGGGTGACCGCCGGCCCAGCGACGGGCTTATGGCCCGCCGCGCCTGCCATAGCGCCGTCCGCTCGGCATCGGTGCGGGCTGCCTGAACCTCCTGGGCGCCAGTCGACCGGCAGGTGGCGGCAATCGCCTCAATCTCGTCGATGACCACCTTTTCGTCCATGCCATCGGACTCGATGATCAGGATCGCTTCGACGTCCAGCGGCAGGCCAAGGTGCATCGCTTCTTCGATAGTGGCGATGGTCGTCTCGTCCAGTAGCTCGATGGTGGCCGGGGTGATGCCAGCGGTGAGGATATTGTTCACACAACGGCTGGCATCAGGTAGCCTGGAAAAGACAGCTTTGGCCGTGCGGGCGAACTTGGGCAGGGGCAGCAGCTTCAGGATCAGCTCGGTTATAATCCCCAGCGTCCCCTCCGAGCCGACAAGGAGCTGCGTCAGGTTATAGCCGGTTACGTTCTTGATCGCCTTGCCGCCGGTCTTGACCACACGTCCATCGGCGAGGACGACCGTCAGGCCGCGCACATAGTCGCTGGTCACGCCATACTTGAGGCAGCGCGGGCCCCCGGCGTTGCATGCCGCATTGCCGCCGAGCGTGCTCTGCTTAATGCTGCTGGGGTCGGGCGGGTAAAAGAGCCCTCTCTTGGCCACCGCATCGGCCAAGTCCTGAGTGATGACCCCGGCTTCGACTGTGGCGATAAAGTTTGGCTCGTCGATCTCGATGATCCGGTTCATGCGGCACAGGTTGAGAACAATGCCGCCGGTGAGCGGCACCGACGCCGCCGCCAGGCCGGAGGCCATGCCTCGCGGCACAACCGGGATTTCTTCACGCCAGGCCAGTTTCATGATCTGGCTGACCTGATCTGTAGTGTTGGGGCTGACCACCACTTCCGGGCGGCGCTCGGCAAAGGTGCTGTCGTAGGAATAGGCCACCAGGTCTTCGGGGGCGGTCAGCACATGTTTCTTGCCGACGATGCCCTGCAATTCTTTGAGAATGCGATTGTCAATCACTTTTTCTGCTCCTGTTCAAGATCCTCTTCGGGGGAGCGGTAAGCTTGGGCCAGCAATTGGCTGGGGTGGACGACCTTTACTTTCAGGCCGCGCCGCTTGGCGCCGAGACCCAACTGCATTTGGCAGCCGGGGCAGCCGCTGGCGACGATCTCGGCGCAAGTCTCGGCGATGTTGGTCATTTTGCGCTCCAGGACCGCCACCGAGGTCTCATAGTGGGTGACGAGCTGCGTGCCGGCCGAGCCACAGCAGGTATCGGCGCCCTTCATCTCGACCAGGGTGACGCCCGCTGCACGCAGCATGTCGCGCGGCTGCTTACGCACGCCTTGGGCGCGGCACAGGTGACAGGGATCGTGATAGGTCACTACCGCGTCCACTTTGCCCGCCGGAGGCCGGATGCCGATTTCAGCCAGGAATTCGCTCACGTCGCGCACCTTGGCCGCGAACTGCTTGGCCCGCTCGGCATAGGCCGGATCTTCGGCCAGCCAGTGGGGATACTCCTTGAGCGACGAGCCGCACGTGGCGCAGTCGGTGATGATCGCGTCCACCGGCTGGTCGAGCCCCAGGAACAGGTCTATGTTGTGGCGGGCCACCGCCCGCGCCTCTTCCTTGTCGCCGTAGCCGATCATCGGCATGCCACAGCACTTGACGCTCCGGGGGGTGAGCACATCACAGCCGTTTTCAGCCAGAACCTCCACGGTTGCCTGGCAGCCATCGGCCAGCATCACCCCCTGAACGCAGCCGAGAAAGTAAGCGACGCTGGCCCGTCGCTGGCCTTTGGCCGGGACAACGGTGGGGATCTGGTGGCGAGCGCCGCGCACCGACAGGTGACCAGGCAGCATCCGCTCCATGTCGCGCAATTGCTTGGGAAGGATCTTGGTGACGCCGACCCGGCTCACTATCTTGCGCAGGCCAGAGCGGTCGTAGAGCATGACTGGCTTGGTGAGCGCCTCCAGCAAGGCGGTGCGGGGAAAGACGCCGCGGAAAAGCCACGACTTGACAAACGGTTGGCGCCGCGCCTGGTGGATCACATGGCGGACGCCCAGGCACAGGTCAGCCGGCTTGATGCCCACCGGGCAGATCTCATTGCAGGCCAGGCAGGCCAGGCACTTGTACATGTGGTCGGTGAAATTGCCGGTCAGGTCCAGTTCGCCCTCGATTGCTTTGGCGACGAGGGCCACCCGGCCGCGCGGCGATTCGGTCTCGCGCAGGCTCTCCTTGTACGTGGGGCACACCGACAGGCAGAGCCCGCAGCGTATACAATGGTTCACTTCCTCTTCAGTCGGGGCTTCGAATCCATCCCAGGCCGATCTTTCGACTTTGCTCGGGACAGATCCCTTGTTGGCTTCCATGTCGTCTTGGCTTTCTAGAGAGTTGGTATAGTGATTATCCTTGTGCGATAGGCAACGTCAGCAGCGCGTGAGGTACGACAAGCGCATCCAGGTTGTTGCCCAACCTGTCGGCGACCATGCGAAAAGCAACATCCATGGTTGGCGCCGCCAGGAACTTGGCCGAGCGGATCAGCTCCGGATCCTGCGCGCCGACGATTATGACGTCGTTCTGCTCCAGCACCTTGGCCATGACAAAGGCCCGCTGCTGTCCGGGCGGGTAGCCGTTCTGGCGGGCGTCGTCCAGGATGAATTGGATATTGGGCGCATCCTGCATGGCCTTCAGGAAACGCTGCTCGCCCACGCCCTCGCCGGCCCCCTCGCCGCACGGGGCGGGGGTGATATAGAACCCACCCGGCTTGACCACCGGCGTTGGCGCAAAAAAGAGGTAGCTGGCCGCCCGGCTGGCCTGGTACAGGTTGGCATCTTTGGGATAGCCCACCCCGGCCACGGCCACGTCGTACTGCTGCGGCACCGGCGCTTCATACAGCGTCCGGGCAAAGGCCACCAGTTTGTCAAAAGTCGCCTCCGGCTCGCCAGCGCGCACGCAGACCACTCGCTTCTGGTCGTCCTGGACGACGTTGACGATGAAGCGCAGGCCAGCTCTTTGCGCCGCTTCAGTAATGGCTTGATGAAAGGGATTGCCCTCGATACGCCCCAGGCGGGTACCCGGCTGGTCGATCATCTGCGCGCCGTGGGTGTAAGCGATCATCGCCTCGCCGGCAGCGCCGACGGCCAGCGTCTTGCGCCCGCCGGAATAGCCGGCGTACTGGTGCGGCTCGACAATGCCGGTGGCGATCAATAGGTCGGCTTCGTAGGCTGTCCTGTTCACCGACAGCGGGATGCCTGTTTCGGTCGTGCCCAGGTCGACCAATGCCGCCGGATTTTGTGGCTCGCTGTCGATCACCCGGTAGCGGTCTACCAATGCTTGGCCTAGCTTGGCTACCTTTTCCTCGTAAGTGCTAGGTCGGTGCATGCCAATGCCGCACAGCAATGTGATGTCCTGGTCGCGCACGCCGGCCGCTTTCAACTCGGCCAACACAGGCGGCACCAGCAGCCAGTCGGGGCTGGCCCGGGTGATGTCGGTAAAGACGATGCACGCCGTGTCGCCCCGCTTGGCCAGCTCGCGCAGCGGCGGCGAATTGACTGGCTGGGCAACCGCTGCGGCCACCGCCGTCGGCACGTCCTGGATGGGCGACACCACTTTCGATTCGACAACCGCCCCCCGCCATCCGGTCGGCAGCTCGAACTCTATATCCCCTTTGTCAAATGGCACTCGATACATGCTCATCTATCTCTCTTGGCCGTCATCTGAAACTCGTCGCTCACCTTTGTGCCCCACCAGTCACCGAAGCGGAGCGGGATTGGTGGTTTCATCTTTCCACCCCTGAACGCGCAACGCCCTGGCTTGACAGGGCGTCACCGTCAACGTCGCAAGCCGGCACTGGCTTCACAGATTGTCACTCCTCGCATAGTATACCATGATGGCGAGTGCCCGACAAGAACGACAGGCCCCAAGGCTGACTCTCAGTCATCAGGTATATCGCGCCGCATCTGCTTTACGCCACTGCGCTTTCGCTTGGCGCGCAGCCGCCGCTCGATCGACGCTGCCGTCGGCCGGGTCGGCCTGCGGATCCTGCGCCGCTTGAGCGCCCCGCGCACCAGCGCCTGGAAGCGGTCCACGACTTCTTCCCGGTTTCGTAGCTGGCTGCGCTCAGACTGGGCCACCAGGTGCAGCACCCCGGCCGAGTCGATGTGAGATGCCAGTCGCTCCTGTATCCGCGCCCGCTGATAATCGGTCAGACTGGGCGAATTGGCCACATCGAACAACAGCTCGACGCGGGTGGAGGTTTTTTGCATGTGCTGGCCGCCGGGCCCGCTGCTCCGTGAGAAGCGAAAGCCCAGCTCGACCAGAGGGATGCTCAGTCGGTCGTTAATGTATATATAGCCGTTGTCCATCCGATCCGGTCAGTCGAACATAGACGGGCCGGCTGGCTCCCGGCGAGGCTTCCACCCGGTCGGATTGCCCCAATCACTGGCCTTCCACGGCATGTTCTGCGGCTGGACCAGGGGCAGCACCTCATGAAAGAGTTCCAGACGCTCCGGTCCGGTCATCGGCATAAAGGTCTCGGCCACAGCCAGGTCGGCCTTTAGCTCGGTCAGGGTGGAACAGCCGGCGATGACGGTGGTCAGCGGCAGGGCCAGGGCATAGCGCAGCGCCCGGTCGGCCAGGCCCGCCAGCTTTTTGTAGGCAAAGATCTTCATGCCCACCACGCCAATGCCATGTTTGGCCGCCACAGGCAAGAACTCTTCGGCAAAGCTATAGATGAAATGGTCCAGCACCGATACAGCCACCAGCACCGTGTCAAACGGGAAGCGGCGCAGCGCCTCGACCTGGATCTGGGGGTCGGAATGGCCGCTGATGCTGATAAAGCGCACAAGGCCCTCGTCACGGGCTTGGATAGCCGCTTCCAAGGCGCCGCCCTTGCCTGTCATCTTGTCCAGCCGCTCAAAATCCCAAACGTTGTGCAGCCGCCATTCGTCGACGTGATCGGTCTGGAGCCGTTTCAGGCTCTGTTCGAGCTGGCAGCGGGCGCCGTCGCGGGTGGTGTCCCACGTCTTGGTAGCGATCCACATTTCGCGGCGGCGATGGGCGGCCACCAAGCCGACCCGTTCCTCAGATTGGCCTTGAGAATAGATCCAGGCCGTGTCAAAATAGCGGATACCCCGCTCCAGCGCTGTATTAAGGATCTCGACGGCCTGGTCCTGGCTGCAGCCTTCCTCGTCGACGATCCGCTGGGCGCCAAAGCTCAGAATGGGGACCGACATGCCGGTCTTGCCAAGAGGCCGCGTCTCCATGGCCAGATTTCTCCTTCCTGGTCACAGTGGGGCATACCCACCGTCATCTGAACTGGGGCAGGTATTCGGCCTGCTCGGTCAGGTAGGCGTCCAGAATGGCGCGAGCGGTGTCGAGATCGTTGATGCACGGATCGAGGGCCAGGGCCTGCAGGGCCGTTTGGCGATCGCCAGTAGCGGCGGCGTCGACGGCCAGACTCGCCACGGCTATCTCGCGGCGGCACAGCTCGGCCACCATTTCGGGCAGCGGCCCCACGTTCAAGCCGTGGATCTCCCCGCCGCTGACCAGGGCCGGCAGCTCGACGATGGCATCGTCGGGCAGGTTGGCGATGCAGCCCCGGTTGGGGATATTGACCGCTGGCCGGTAGATCGGTTCGCCGCCGGCCAGCCCTTCGATGATCTCGACTGCGCCTTCGCCGCGCGCCTCGCGGAGAGGGTCGATCGAAGCGCCGTCGCGGGCCATGGATTCGATGGTCCGCCATTTTTCGTCACGCCGCCGCGCAGCCCCCTCCCAATCATAGAGATACAGGTTATACTTTTCCCAAGGTCGTGTCTGCGGGTCGTGACACCAGGGCAGGTATTCGTCCAAGTGGCTGTCGCCGGGCACCGGACACAGGCCGGTCAGGTCCATGACGGCGCGGGTCAAGGGTTCAAATCCGGCCGGCAGGGTGGTAAGAGCCTTGCAGAAGGCGGGGTACAGGTCTTCCCCGGTTCGCCGGTCGCGCACATCGAGGATCCAGCTAAAGTGGTTGAGTCCGGCGGCCTTGATCTCGACCAATGGCTCGGTCTGGCGCGCTACCTGTCCGGCCAGCGGCCAGATGTCGGGGTGGGCATTGCTGTTCACACCGGGCGGCGCGACAATGCCCAGGCGGTCGGCCAAAGCCACGCCGACCAGCATATAGGCGATGGCAAGCTGGTGGCACAGGCCGACCGATTTGATCAGGCTGTAGCGGCTGACGGCCAGGCACAGGCGGGGTAGTGGGTTGGAAAAGTTGATGAGCCAGGCGTTGGGGCACAGCCGCTCCATGTCGCGGGCGATGGCCAGCATCTCCGGCACCTGCCGCAGGGTGTGGGCCAGGCCGCCGGGGCCGCCGTTCTCACCATAGGGCTGGCGCACGCCAAATTGGAGTGGGATCTCCCAATCGCGCCGCCACAACCCTTCACGAGGGCCAGCCTCGATCGAGACGACGACCAAGTCGGCGCCGGGCAGCATCTCTTCTCGATGGGTAGAGCTCTCGATGGTCAGTCCGGCGCCCCACTCGCGGTCCAGGCGGCGGACCAGAGCGTCGATCAGGTCCAGGCCGTCGCGGTTGAGATCCACCAGCGCCAGCCTACCACCCTGAAGCCGGGGACTGCGCACCAGGGTGGCCAGTGTTCCTAGGCCAAACACGGCGCTTCCGGCGCCGACGATCGCGACTTTCATAGCTTTAGAACCTCTGTGACCAGATCGTGGGCGACGGCGCGGAATGGCCCCCAATCACCCCAAGCACGGATCACGCTTCGTAGATGATCGGCCACCACCGGCAGCCCGGCCGGCTCGATCCAGCACAGCTCGGAAATGGCCTCACAACTGTCCTGGGGAACCGGTATCGCATCGTCGTCTACTTGCAAGAGAAAGATGTAGGAATCAAAGGGGATCGTCTGCCCAGCGTGGCACAGGGCGTAATGGACGAGTCCCGGCATGGCCGCTGGCGGCAGGCGCAGGCCCAGCTCTTCCCACTGTTCGCGGGCCAATGCGTCTAATACCGGCTCGCCCCAGAAAACGCCGCCGGTAGGCAGTCGATAAGTCGCGGGTGGATAGTGCTCCTTGGTGTGAACCAGCAGCCGCCCGTCCGGACGCCGGACGAACATGACCACTTCAGCGCGGCGAACAAACGCCTTCACCTGCCACCAGTAGGCGTATCCCTTCTCGTCCAACTGGAATTGGCAGCCGTGCTGAAGCGTCGGCCCATAACGGGCGATCAACGCCGCGGTTTCGGCCGGGTCGAATTGCGGTTGCATGGTCATCAGGTCACAATGTCACAGGGGCCACGCTGGTCACCAGCCGGCGTGACCTCCTCAATCAACATCTCAAGCCTCTTCCAGCGTCTTGCCATAGGCGAACAGGTTGCCAGCCTGATAGATGTCCATTTGTACCTTGGAGAAGGGCTCACCCTGGAAGCTCGTCTGGCCGTTCAGGATCAGGCGGCCAGTCTGCAGGTCGACCTCTACCTGGTCTCCGGTCTTGAACTGCTCGTGGATGCGGGTCAAATCGGGCAGGCTGACGATCGGGAAGCCGCTGTTGATGGCGTTCCGCTTATAGATCGCGCCATAGCTCTCGGCGACAATGGCCCCGATGCCCAGGGCGCGAAAGCAGTCGACCGCCTGCTGGCGGCTGGAACCGGCGCCAAAGTTCTTGCCGGCCAGGATAATGTCACCCGGCTGGGCCTTTTTGGCAAAATCCTCCCACCCCTTGAGATTGTCCAGCGCATACTGGCCCATCTTGGCCACCTCGGTGATGGCCAGGTAGCGGTTGTGAAAAATCATGTCGGTGTCGATGTCGTCGTACAGCCGGCCCTCGGGCGTGGTGAGTACCCAGATACGGCCATGGATTCGTGTCTCTGCCATTTTGCTCTCCTATGCCTTGGGCACCGTGATCTCGCCGGCAAGGGCCGCCCAGGCCGCCACCAGCGGGCTGGCCAGGTAGGTGTTGCCTGGTCCCTGCTTGCCCGCAAAGTTGCGGTTGCCGGTGCTCACCTGTACTTCCTTATCGCCTGTCATACCGATCTGCCCGGCAGCGCAGCCGCCGCAGCCAGCATTGCTGATGATAAATCCGGCGTCAAAGAGGGTCTGGAGGGTGCCATCTTTGAGAATCTGCTCCCATACCTCGCGCGTGGCGGGAACGATCGAAGCCATAACCCGCGACTGGATCCTCTTGCCGCGGACCAGGTCGGCTACCAGGCGCAGGTCCTCGTAACGGCCGTTGGTGCACGAGCCGATGAACACCGAGTCGACGTGGAGGCTCGCAACTTCGCGCACCGTCTTGACGTTGTCGGGCTTGGGTGGGCAAGCGATGAGCGGCTCCAGGTTCGTTATGTCCACGACAACCTCTTCCACGTACACGGCGTCGGGATCGGCATACACCCCTTGCACGTCGGCGCGGCCAGATCGCTCCCGGCAATAATCCAGCACGGCCTTTGACGGCGGGATAAAACCGACGATGCCGCCCATCTCCGTGACCATGCTCGACAGGGTGATGCGGCCGGGCAGGTCTAGGGCCTCGACGGCCGGGCCGTAGAATTCGATCGCCCTGCCCAGGGCGCCGCTGGCACCCAGCACCCGCAGCACGGCCAAGGTCAGATCTTTGGGGGTGCACGGATAGCGCAGATCGCCCTTGACGGTGACCTTCATCGTCGGCGGCACCTCAAACCAGGTCTTGCCGGCCTTGAAAGTAAAGGCGATATCCTGGTCGCCCATGCCCTGGCCAAAAGCGCCGATGGCCCCCAGGATATTCAGGTGGCTGTCCGTGCCGACCACGGTGCTGCCCGGCAGTGCCAGGCCCGCCTCGATCATGATGTGCGAGCCGATGCCGGCGTTGACGTCATAGACCTGGATGCCCTGGCCGGCGGCCCACCGCCGGGCCAGGTGTTGGTTGATGGCGTAGGGGATGTTGTTGGCCGGCACGACGCAGTCAAAGGTAAAAAAGGTCTTGCCTACGTCGGCCACAGGTGTGTCGCCATAGTGGGCTTGGTAGTTCTTGACAACGTTCGCCCCGCCAAAGTCGCGGGCGCTGCGAACGTCCAGCCCCATCCACACGATCTTGCCGGGAGCTACCGGCTCGTCGGAGTGGGCCTGGATGATCTTTTCGATGATCGTTTTACCCATAGATGTCCTCCTGCTATCCGAAAGCTTGACGATCGAGGCTCCGCTCGGGTGGGCCGTCGTATTCGTGCGTCTTGGGGTCGATATTGCGCATCGGCCGCTCGCGCGTCTGTTCCTCGTACACCTGGGCGGCGAGGCCTACGGTGCGGCTGATGGCGAAAAAGCCGTTGCCTAGCGCTGGCGGAAAGCCCAGATCGCACAGCACGGCGGCGATGCCGCCGTCGACGTTCATTGGCAGGTCTTTGCCCAGGCTCTCCTTCATCGCCTGGCGCAGCGCCTGGCCCATCTCGACATACTCGCCGGCCACACCGGCCTCCTCGGTCAGGGCAAACAGCCGCCTGGTGCGCGGATCGTCGGTGTGGATCCGGTGGCCATAGCCCGGCACCCGGATCTTTTTGGCGCGAAACTCGACCATC
>JAFGOG010000235.1 GCA_016926595.1 Anaerolineae bacterium | reverse complement strand
CGAGGCCAACGCGCCGGTAGCGCTCCTTTAGCTCTCCGATCTTGTCCAGCGAGGAAAACGCCTATGCCGGTGATCCGGTGCAGCAGCCAGGCGATTTGCCCTTCCCGGCCGCGGTAGGTCACGGCCCGATAGAGGTGGCTGATGGTTGCCATGTAGCTCCCTCCTGATTGGGATCTGCCACCGTCGCGCACGTTTGGTGTGGGGATTATAGCATTGTTTGGGTCCGGGATCAAATAGAAAAACCCTCCCGCAGGCTTGGAACCTGTGGGAGGGTGCAGCAAAGGGGCGCAACACACTGAGCAAGCACTTTGCCATTAACGACAACGAATGGTATAATGGCGCAAATTTGGAAAGGAGAAAGCCAAGATGAAATGCCAAGAATGCGGTGCTGAGAATGCACCAGGCACCAAGTTTTGCACGGCTTGTGGGGCACCCATGGCGACCGCGCCAGCCGCCGATGAGACCGGGATTCCGGTTCTGGATACCACGGTTGAGCACGCCCAAAAAGAGTTCGTCGGCGGAGGGGGCCGGATCAGCTACCGGATCGACGGCACGACATTGCAGGTCGTCACCATCGAGCTCCAGCCAGGAGAGGTGATCTACTCCGAGTCAGGCGGCATGTCGTGGATGAGCGGCAACATCGAGATGAACACCCACAGTGGTGGGGGGCTCGGCAAGATGCTCAAGCGGGCAATCTCGGGCGAATCCTTGTTCATCACCGACTTTTTCGTCAACGCCGGACGGGGGACCGTGGCCTTTGCCTCCGAGTTCCCGGGCAAGATCATCCCCTTTGACTTGCAGGCGGGTGAGAGTCTGATCGTCCAAAAAGATGCCTTCATGTGCGCCGAAAAGACGGTGGAGATGGACATGCATTTTCGCAAGCGGCTGGGTACCGGGCTGTTTGGCGGCGAGGGGTTCATCATGCAAAGGATTACCGGGCCGGGCCTGGTCTTTATCGAGGTGGACGGCGAGGTGGTCGAGTATCAATTGGAAGCTGGCCAGCAGCTCAAGGTGGACACCGGCCACCTGGCGGCCATGGAGGCATCGGTCGATTTCGACGTGACGATGGTCAAGGGCTTTAAGAACATCCTTCTCGGCGGTGAGGGGCTGTTCTTGGCCAGCGTGCGCGGGCCGGGCAAGGTGTGGCTGCAAACGATGCCGATGTCCAAGCTGGCACGCAAGGTGGCCCAGTTCATGCCCCAGGTGGGTGGCAAGGGATCGAGCGGCGGGCTGAATGTCAATGTCGGCCAACTCCTGGGCGGAGGCTAGTTGGATATCCTTTTCATACTGCTCGTAGGGGGGTGCGGCCTGGCCGTGGCCCTCGCCATCGGCGCGATAGTCCTGCTAAAGCTGGGGGTTCTTGCCAAGTACGCCCTCCAGCCCGAGCGTCCAGAGGACAAGCTGGGCGATTATGGGCTGGAGGGAAGTCGTAAAGTCAGCATGGGGACAGAGCAAGCTCAAGGAGAACAAAATGGATCAGACTGAACAACTCTTGCAAGAGATCAGCGAAGCCAACGGCGTGCCCGGCTACGAAAGCGATGTACGAGCGGTCATGCGCCGCTACTTGGAAGGCGTTGCCACCATCGAGCAGGACAAGATGGGCAGCTTGATCGGCAAGCACGTTGGCCAAGCCGACGGCCCACGGGTTATGCTGGCCGGGCACATGGACGAGATCGGATTCATGGTTAAGCTGATCACCAAAGAGGGCTTTGTCCGCTTTGTGCCGTTGGGTGGCTGGTGGAACCAGGTCATGCTTGGCCACCGGGTGACAATCAAGACAGTCAAGGGGAATGTGATCGGGGTGCTGGGCGCCAAGCCGCCGCACGTGCTGGGGGATGAGGAGCGAAAAAAGATCGTCGACAAAGATGACATGTACATCGACGTCGGCGCCCGTTCAGAGGAAGAAGTGCACGACATGGGAGTGCGTCCCGGCGATCCGATCATCCCGATCAGCCAATTCACAGTGATGGGCAATCCCCACGTTTATCTGTGCAAGGCGTTCGACAACCGGGTGGGCTGCGCCCTGGCGGTGCAGACTATCGGTCAGGTGGCCCAAGAGGGGCATCCCAATATAGTATACGCAGTGGGCACGGTCCAAGAGGAGGTTGGACTGCGCGGGGCCAAGACGTCGGCGTTTGCCATCAACCCAGACGTGGGCATCATCCTGGAAGTGGACATCGCCGGCGACGTGCCGGGCATCAAGCCAGAAGAATCAGCGGTCAAGATGGGCGCCGGCCCGACGCTGCTGGTGTACGACGCCCGGATGATCCCGAACCTGAAGCTGCGCGATCTAGTGATCACCACAGCCGAAGAACTGGGCGTCCCGCTCCAGTTCTCAGCCATGCCAGGCGGCGCGACCGACGGGGCGATGGTCCAGATGCACAACGAAGGCGTGCCAACGGTGGTCATTGGTGTGCCGACCCGCCACATCCACAGCCACAACGCAATCCTATGCCGCGACGATTACGACAAGGCGCTGCAACTGGTAGTGGCGGTGGTTAAAAAGCTGGATGCGGCTACTGTGGCGGGGCTGACGACCTGATCGCCTGTTTGGACATTCAGCAGCAGCGGCTCACCCGTGCCGCGTGCTTCTGGCGGCTATGCCGCCGGTTCACCGGGCAGATTCGCCGATTTGCCAGTAGGCCTGGCCTCTGCTATAATCTGTCCGCCCGAAAGCAGAGCGGCGCGCCCGTAGCAGCGATTTCGGTCGTTCCGTGTAAGCCGACGGTCAGGCAGTGACCTTGCCGTATAGCTGTGTCAGGTCCGTGTTATGCTTGACCCAACCAGTCTGTTACCAAACGAGGGGGGGAGGAAACAGCAGGCGATGAAAAAGTGGGAAGCGCTGAGCGAAGGGCTACAGCTCAGCTGGGTTCTGCTCTTCTCGCTCCTCATCCCGTTATTAGCCGGTATCTGGCTCGACAAAAGGCTGGATACTGCCCCTCTTTTCATATTGATCGGTATGATCCTGGGCATCCTGGCAGCTACTGTGGGGGTAGCGCGCATGGTGGTGCGGACCTTTGCCCAGGTCAACCATCCAGGTTCTGAGCAAGCATCAAAAGGAAACAACGAGACACCGCCATCGGGGGCGGCATCGAATTCGGAGATGGCGGAGCCAGCGGACATGGAGGAAACTGACTAGTGTCGAAACGTCGAAAGGTGCTTGTGTGGGCGGCTGGCATCATCGCGGCCTTGGTCGTATTGTCGTTGTTGCCCATCCCAAAAGTGGTGCTCCCCGGCATTATCATCCGCGCCGAGACGGTCCTGCACCTATTTGGCTTTCCAATCACCAACACCTTACTGGCCACCTGGCTGACCATGCTGGTTCTGATCCTCGGCTCGTGGGCTATCACCCGCAGGATGAAGCAGGTGCCGGGCCGCCTGCAGGGCCTATTGGAAATGCTAATCGAGGGCTTTTACAACCTGGTCGAGGGAGTAGCCGGTCGCAAATGGGCGCGGCAATTCTTCCCGATTGTGATGACCATCTTTCTTTTTCTCGTCACCTCCAACCTTTTGGGCCTTACTCCCCTGTACGGCGGTTGGGGCATCCTGGAGCCCGCCGAGGAGGGTCATGTCCAAGGCGCCCAACCAGTGGACTGGCTCAACGATTCACACACCGTGGGGTTGTGGGTCAGGGCTGAGGCGCAGGAGACAGAAGCAACCGTAGAGGGAGCACACGCAGAAGGAGAGGGCTTGTACATACTGGCCCCCATGTTCCGCTCAGCGGCCACAGACCTGAACACGACGATCGCCTTGGCGCTGATCTCGGTAGTGATGACCCAGTATTTTGGGGTCAAAGCACTCGGCCCAACCTACTTTGGCAAATTCATAGCCGTTGGCAGCATCAAGCGTGCCTTGACCAATAAAGGGGTGGGCTGTGTGGGGCGCATTGCCGCCTTGGGCATGGGTTTTATCGACGTATTCGTCGGCGCGCTGGAGACAGTCAGCGAGTTCTCCAAGATCATCTCCTTCTCCTTCCGTCTCTTTGGCAACATCTTTGCCGGTGAGGTGCTATTGGGGGTGATGGCTTTCCTGATCCCATACCTGGTATCGCTGCCGTTCTTTGGGCTGGAGATCTTTGTCGGCATCGTCCAGGCCTTGGTGTTTATGATGCTGACCGTCGCCTTTTTTGTGATCGGCGTGAGCGGTCATGGTCCAGAAGGGAATTCAGAAGAGCACTAGCGATTTCGATCGAGGATTGTAGTTCAGACGGTCTAAAGCCGAAAACTCTAAATCGTTTCGAGGAGGACAGACACAGATGACACCGGAAACCATGAAACTGTTGGCATCGGCTATTGCCATAGCGTTCGGCGCCATAGGACCGGCCCTGGGCCTGGGGATGATCGGCTCCAAGGCAATGGAGGCGTTGGGCCGCAACCCGGAAGCGAGAGATGCGATCTTTGTGCCCTTGATCCTGGGTCTGGCATTCACCGAGGCCATCGGCATCTATGCCCTGGTGGTGGCGCTGATCATCAAGTTCGTCTAAGGAGGTTGACGGTTGGATCCACTAGGTATTAGTCCAGGCTATGTGATCTCCCAGATCGTCAACTTTACGCTGCTGGCGGTACTGCTCTATTTTGTGGCATACAAGCCGATCTTGCGCATGCTCGACCAGCGCTCGGCGCGCATCCAAAAGGGTCTGGAAGACGCCGAGGCAGCTTCCAAGCGGGTGGCCGAGATTGAGCAGGAATTTCAGAAGCAACTGGCCATCGCCCGCAAGGAAGGCCAGGAGATCATCGCCCAGGCGACCCAGGTGAGCGAAAAAACCCGCCAGGAGATCCTGGCCAAAGCCCACGAGGATGCCAGGGTGATGATCGACAAAGCCAAAGACGAGATCGATCGCGAGCGGGACCAAGCGATGAGCGATCTGCGGCGCGACGTCGGCGAGCTGTCGGTGTCTATCGCCCAGAAGATCATCGGACGGGCACTGGACGAGCCAGGCCAGCGCCAGCTGATCGCCGACTTTCTGGAACAGACTGAGGAGTTAAAGTGAGCCGCCAAGCCCAACCTGAGCATTATGCCAAGGCGGTCTATGATCTGGCGCTCGAAACGTGGACCCGGCAGTTAGCCGCCGTCCAGGTGGTGTTGCAAGGCGACGTCGGCCTGCGAACTGCGCTGGCTGACGCCGAGACTGGGACGAGCCACAGGCTAGAGCGCCTGGAAAAGGCGGTCTCCGGCAGTCTGGACTCAGAAGTGCGCAAGTTTGTGGGCACGCTGCTGGAAGCCGGTCAGATCGAACAACTGGACGCGATCCTGGCCGAGCTCAACCGGCTGGTGCGCGTTGGGCCGACTCGCAAGACAGCTCGCGTGACCAGCGCCGTACCGCTGACGAACGCCGAACAAGAAGCATTCCGGCAGAAGGTGACTAGGCGCTTTGGCCCCGACTTGGAGTTCCAGTTCGAGGTAGACCCGGCATTGCTGGGCGGCATTGTCCTGCGCGTGGGCGACCAGGTGATCGACGGCAGCATCGCCGCGAAACTGGCCGCTTTGCGCGATCAACTGGCAGCGTAAAAGCTTTCAGTCCTTGACCCTCGGGGGAGGCTATAGCTCAGCCTGTGCCGCCTGAAGTAGAGGGCAGGGTGAGGCGAAGGTCCAGGCAACAGAGCGACCGGAGCCGCTGCTACGACTAGTCATACGCACTCTCAGGAGGCAGGAATGCCCTTACGAGCCGAAGAGATTACGGCAGCACTGAAAAAACAGATCGAAGCCTTCGAGGCCCCAGTCCAGGCGGTAGACGTGGGAGCGGTGCTCGAGGTAGGAGACGGCATCGCCCGCGCCAGCGGCCTGGCCAACGTAATGGCCATGGAGTTGGTCGAGTTCCCGGCCAAAGGGGGCGGCGAAAGCGTCATGGGCCTGGCCTTTAACCTGGAAGCCGACAATGTCGGCGTCATCATCATGGGCGACTATACCGGCATTGAGGAAGGCGACTTGGTGCGCAGCACCGGGCGAATCGTTTCGGTGCCGGTGGGCGACGCTCTGATCGGCCGGGTGGTCAATGCCTTGGGCCAGCCGATCGACGGCAAGGGGCCGATCGCCTCGACTCGGTATCGCCCCATGGAACGGATCGCGCCCAACGTGGTGACGCGTGAGAGCGTGAACACTCCAGCGCAGACCGGCATCAAGGCCATCGACGCGATGTTCCCGATCGGCCGCGGACAGCGTGAGCTGATCATCGGCGACCGGCAGACCGGCAAGACCGCCCTGGCGATCGACACTATCATCAACCAAAAAGGCAAGGACCTGATCTGCATCTATGTCGCCATCGGCCAGAAGCTGGCCCAGGTCGCCCAGGTGGTGGCTACCTTGGAGCAGAACGGGGCCATGGGCCACACGATCATCGTCGTCGCCTCGGCGTCAGAGCCGGCCGCACTGCAATATCTGGCGCCCTACGCCGGCTGCGCCATGGGCGAGGAGTTCATGGAGCAGGGCCGCGAGGCGTTGATCGTCTACGACGACCTGTCGAAACACGCTTGGGCCTATCGTCAGGTGTCGCTGCTCCTACGACGGCCACCCGGACGAGAGGCCTATCCCGGCGACATCTTTTACCTGCACTCA
Source organism: Anaerolineae bacterium (assembly GCA_016926595.1). The sequence goes on along the minus strand of JAFGOG010000235.1, from coordinate 16,140 downwards.
CGCCTGTTGGAACGGGCGGCCAAGCTACACCCCGATTACGGGGGTGGCTCACTGACGGCACTGCCGATCATCGAGACGCAGGCTGGCGACGTGTCGGCCTACATCCCCACCAACGTCATCTCGATCACCGACGGGCAGCTCTACCTGGAAAATGACCTGTTCTACGCCGGCATCCGGCCGGCGTTGAACGTCGGCATTTCGGTATCGCGGGTGGGAGGCGATGCTCAGACCAAAGCGATCAAGCAGGTCGCCGGCAAGCTCAAGCTCGACATGGCTCAATTCCGCGAGCTGGCTGCCTTTGCCCAGTTCGGTTCAGACCTGGATGCCGCCACGAGGAAGCAGTTGGACCGCGGCCTGCGGATCCAGGAGGTGTTAAAGCAGCCTCAATACGTGCCGATGCCGCTGGCCGAACAGGTGATGATCCTATATACCGTGACGAACGGTCACCTGGACGACATCGAAATCCGCCAGGTCCGCGATTTTGAGACGGCTTTTTTGCGCTACATGCGCGACAGCCACCCCGAGCTGACCCAAATCGTCGCCACCGGCGATAAGATGGGCGATGAGACCTTGGCCGCATTAGACCAGGCGATCCGCGATTTCAAGGCATCAGGAGCATACTAGCTCATGAAACGATCGCTGCTGGCTGTGCTGGCGCCAACCTTGGCGCTGATCCTGCTGAGCGGGTGTGGCTCGACACCAGCAGCCACCACGCCAGCGCCAACCGCAACGCCGCAGGTCATCGTCGTCACGAGTGTGGTGACCCTGCCCCCACAGCCGACGCAGACGCCGTGGATCATTATCGCCACGCCGACACCGGCGCCGACCGCTTCTGTCGGGCGGGCGGCGGCGGTCACACCGACCGTGGAGGTTACCAAAAAGCCGACGGCCAAGCCAACGGCGACGGCCACTGCCAGGCTGGCGGCAACCATAACCGCAACCACGGGAACCACTGCCACACAGACGCCCACGCGCCCGGCGCCGACGCTCACTCTCCGGCCCACAGCCACACCCAAATACACCGCTCCGATTTTATCGGCACCGCCCAATGAGGTATCGATAAGCTGGGGTTACAAGGCCCTGCTGATATGGCAGCCGGTGGGCGACCTGGCAGAAGACGAATACTATTGCGTGCACCTGGACGCCTATCGCGAAAGCGACCGGTCACCCTGGTACGGGGACTATATGTTCACAAAGGATAACTCCTTCCTGGTCGGAGATACTTTCCTGGCTCCATTCCACCCCCCATTGTCACAAGGGCGGGCCCAGGTATACTGGTGGGTGAGCGTCGTGCGCAAGACCGGCGAGGATCAGTATGGCAAACCGGTGGGCGTGGAGATCAGCCCGCCCAGCGACAAATGGCTCTTTGTCGCCGAGTCCAAACCAGAGTAGGAGAGTAGCAGTTGGCTAGCATTCGAGAGATCCGGCGGCGGATCCGAAGCGTCAAGAACATCGCTCAGGTGACACGGGCAATGCAGATGGTCGCCGCCTCCAGGATGCGCCGCGCCCAGGAGCAGGTATTGGCCACCCGGCCTTATGCGGCCAAAGCAAGGGAAATCTTGATCCACCTGGCCGCCCAGCGCGCGGTGGACGCATCGCTCCATCCCCTGCTGCAACACCGCGACACGATCCAGAAGGTTGGCATGGTGCTGATCACCGGCGACAAGGGGCTGTGCGGCAGCTACAACCATAACATGATCCAGAAGGCGTGGCGGTTTATTTCCGAGTCGCCCTACCCGGTAGAGCTGATCACTGTTGGCAGGCGCGGCCGTGACGCCATGTGGCGGCTCAGGCAACAGATCATAGCCGAGTACAGTAACCTGCCGCCCCAGCCGGGCGTGCTCGACGTGGCGCCGATCGCCCGCACCGCCGTGCAGGGATTTGTTTCCGGCGAGTTCGACGTCGTCTACCTGGCGCACACGGGCTTTGTCAACACCCTGGTCCAACGGCCGGAGATCTGGCAGTTCTTGCCATTCCAGGATGTGCCACTGGAAAAGATGCCGCTTGACAAGCACCAGGAAGCCGGGCAGAGCCTGGCCATCGGCGAGTATATCTATGAACCCGACCCGGCGACGATCCTGAACTCGGTCTTGCCGCGCTTCACCGAGCTGCAGATCTACCAGGCAGTGCTGGAATCTTTGGCCAGCGAGCACAGCGCCCGGATGGTAGCCATGCGCAACGCGACAGAAAACGCCAACGACCTGCTGGCCGACTTGACCCTGACCTATAATCGCGCCCGCCAGGAAGCGATCACCAAGGAGATGCTGGACATCGCCGGCGGGGCCGAGGCGCTGGCACAGGCGCGAGCAAGCTAGAGGAGGATCTATGGCAAAAGAAACTACAGGCCGGGTCGTGCAGATCATGGGACCTGTCATAGATATCGAGTTTCCGCGCGGCGAGCTGCCCAAGATCTATGACGCGGTGGAGATCCCGCAAGACGGCAGCAAACTGGTAGTCGAAGTCCAGCAGCACCTGGGCAACGAGTGGGTCCGCTGTGTGGCCATGAACACGACCGACGGCCTACGGCGAGGGCTCGAAGCCATCGCCACCGGAGAACCGATCCGGGTACCGGTAGGCCCAGCCACGCTAGGGCGCATTTTCAACGTCCTGGGCGAGCCGATCGACAACCGGGGGACGGTAGAAGCCGATACCTACTACCCCATCCACCGTCCGGCCCCTTCCTTCGAGGAGCAGGTCACCCAACCCGAGTTCCTGGAGACAGGCCTGAAGGTGATCGACCTGATCGCGCCCTTTACCCGGGGCGGCAAGACCGGCGTCTTTGGCGGCGCGGGCGTGGGCAAGACGATCATCATCCAGGAGCTGATCTACACCTTTGCCAAGGAACACGCTGGGGTTTCGGTCTTTGGCGGGGTGGGCGAACGGTCACGTGAGGGGAACGACCTGTGGCACGAGATGCAAGAATCGGGCGTCATCGACAAGGTAGCGATGGTCTTTGGCCAGATGAACGAGCCGCCGGGCGTGCGCTTTCGGGTCGGGCTGACAGGCCTGACGATGGCCGAGTATTTCCGCGACGAAGGTCGCGACGTGCTGCTGTTCATCGACAACATCTATCGCTTTGTCATGGCCGGCATGGAGGTATCCGCGCTGCTGGGGCGGATGCCAAGCGCCGTGGGCTACCAGCCGACCCTGGGCACCGACATGGGCGAGCTCCAGGAGCGGATCGTCAGCACTCGAAAAGGCTCGATCACGTCAATGCAAGCCGTATATGTTCCAGCCGACGACTATACCGATCCGGCGCCGGTAGCGACCTTTGCCCACCTGGATGCAACCATCGCCTTGGAACGCTCAATCTCGGAACAAGGGATCTACCCAGCGGTGGATCCGCTTGGCTCGACGTCGCGCATCCTCGAACCACACGTCGTAGGCGAAGAGCACTACCGGGTGGCCCGCGAGGTGCAGCGCGTGCTTCAGCGCTATAAGGACCTCCAAGACATCATCGCCATCCTCGGTATCGACGAGTTGTCAGAGGACGACAAGCAAGTGGTGGCCCGCGCCCGCAAAATTCAGCGCTTCCTAAGCCAGCCGATGTTTGTGGCCGAAAAGTTTACCGGCCGGCCCGGACGCTACGTGCCGATCAAAGAGACGGTGCGGGGCTTTGGCGAGATCCTTGCCGGCAAGCACGATGACCTGCCGGAGCAAGCGTTCTACATGGTCGGCGGGATCGACGAGGCGGGTGAGGCCGCTGAGAAGCTGAGGGGCTAATGGCTGGCTTGCACTGCGAGATTATTACCGCCGAGCGCATCGTGTTCAAGGACGACGTGGACATGGTCGTGGCCCCTGGCATCGACGGCCAGTTGGGCATCCTGCCGCACCATGCACCGCTGATGACCGCCTTGACGATCGGGGAGCTGATCCTGCACAAGGCGGGCGACGAAGACACGATCATGGCCATCGGCGGGGGATTTATAGAGGTTGGCCCCAAGCACGTCACCATCCTGGCCGATTCGGCCGAGCGAGCGGAAGAGATCGACGAATCGCGGGCTGAAGCAGCGCGCAGGCGCGCTGAAGCGACCATGGCCCAAGCGCGCGCAGAGCAAGAAGATTTCATCAAGGCCGAGGCGGCCTTGCGCCGCTCAATACTCAGGCTCAAAGTTGCCAAGCGCAAGTCGAGATCGCGGACACGCAGCGGCCCGCCCGGAACCGGCCAATAGGGAATAAACTCTTATGTCTATTTTCACCAAGCATATCGGTGTCGATCTGGGCACCGTCAACGTTTTGATCTGGGTCAAGGGCAGAGGGATCGTCCTCCAGGAACCGTCGGTGGTAGCCATTGCCCTCAACGACGAAAAGATCGTAGCAGTGGGCGAGGAAGCGCGGGCCATGTTGGGCCGTACGCCCGACACTCTCGAGGTAGCCCGGCCGCTGCGCGAAGGCGTGATCGCCGATTACCTGGTAACCGAAAAGATGCTCCGTTACTTTATCGAAAAGGTGACCGGCCGGATCAGGTTATTCAAACCGCTGATCGCCATCAGTGTGCCGGTCGGGGTCACCAGCGTCGAGAGCCGGGCAGTCCACGACGCTGCCATCCAGGCCGGCGGCCAGGAAGCGTACCTGATCCCCGAGCCGCTAGCTGCCGCGTTGGGCGCCGGGATGCCGATCAGTACGCCCACCGGCAACCTGGTAGCCGACATCGGTGGGGGCACGAGCGAAGCGGCGGTGGTATCGATGAACGGCATCGTCGAGTTTGCATCGGTGCGTGTCGGTGGGAACCGGATCGACGAAGCGATCATGAGTTATGTCAAGCGCAAGTATAACCTGCTGATCGGCGAGCAGACGGCCGAAGAAGTCAAGCTGAAAATCGGCAGCGCCCTGCCCCTGGAAGAAGAGGAAAAGATTGAGGTCCGGGGCCGAGATCAGGTATCAGGCCTGCCCAAGACGATCAGCATCACTTCGGGCGAAGTGACCGAGGCGATCGCCGAGCCGCTTACAGCCATCGTCGGGGTGGTCAAGCAAGTGCTGGAAAAGACTCCACCGGAGCTGGCATCGGACATCATCGACCGAGGGATTGTGATGACCGGTGGTGGATCACTACTGCGCAACTTTGACCGGCTGCTGACCAAAGAGACGGGCGTGCCATGCTATGTAGCCGACAACCCGATCGCCTGCGTAGCGCTCGGCGCAGGCAAGGCGTTGGAGATGTACGAGATTATCAAGCGGAGCCTGCCGGTGTACTAGCCGTCAGCCATCAGCTATCAGCCATCAGCGGCCAGTAGAGCCAATCCCCTGGCCGCTCGCTTTTACCTATCAACCTTCAACCACCAACTGTCCGCTGTCTAGCTTTTTCTGCAGCTCATACAACTTGGAAATGGCTTCCAAGGGCGTCATGGCGCTCACGTCCAGGCGGCGCAGCTCTTCCAGGACGGGATTGCTGACGGCGAAAAGCGGCAGTTGCCGTACCTCGATCGTCTTTGGCGTCGAGCCGGGAGCGCGGGCCTCGCGCTCCAGTTCCTCCAGGATCTCTTCGGCGCGGTGGATGACCGGCTTGGGCAGTCCGGCCAGCTGGGCCACATGGATGCCGTAGCTGCGATCGGCGCCGCCCGGCACGATCCGTCGCAGGAAAACCACCTTGCCCTTCTCCTCGGCAACGGCGACGTTATAGTTGCGGATGTGGGGCAGCAGCCCGGCCAACTGGGTCAGCTCATGATAGTGGGTGGCAAACAGCGTCTTACACCGCAGCCTGGGATGGTTGTGAATGTGTTCCACCACCGCCCATGCGATCGACATACCGTCGTAGGTGCTGGTCCCCCGCCCGATTTCGTCCAGGACGAGCAGGCTGCGCGGCGTGGCGTGGTTCAACAGGTTGGCAGTTTCGACCATCTCAACCATAAAGGTCGACTGCCCGGCGCTGATCTCGTCCTGGGCGCCAATGCGGGTAAAAATGCGGTCCACCACGCCGATGTGGGCCTCATCGGCGGGGACGAAGGAGCCGATCTGGGCCATCAGCACGATGAGAGCTACCTGCCGCAAATAGGTGCTCTTGCCGCTCATATTCGGGCCGGTGATGACCAGCAGCTTCTCCTCGCAGGAAAAGAGCGTATCGTTGGGCACGAACGGCTCTTCACGCTGGGCCACTTCGACGACGGGGTGACGGCCAGCAACAATGTGCAAATCGTCGCCGTCGGTGAGCTGCGGGCGGACGTAGCGGTGCATCAGCGCTACCTCAGCCAGGGTGGCATACACGTCGAGCTGGGCCAGTGCCCGGGCCACCGCCCACAGCCGGCCGGCGGCCGCGGCTATCTGCTCCACCACCTGGTCATAGATCCGCTTCTCGAGGTCGGCGATCCGCTCCTGGGCGTTCAGAACGAGCGACTCGTACTCTTTCAGCTCGGGGGTGATATACCGCTCGGCGTTTACCAGCGTCTGCTTGCGGATATAGTCCGCTGGCGCGCGCTCGGCATTGACCTTGCTGACCTCCAGGTAGTAGCCAAAGACCTTGTTATAGCCCACCTTCAGGGTCTTGATGCCGGTCCGGGCCTGCTCCCGCCGTTCCAGGTCGGCGATCCACACCTTGGCGTCGCGCGAAGCAGCGACGATGTTGTCCAGCTCGGCCGAAAAGCCGGACCGGATGACACCGCCGGCGGCTAGCGTCGCCGGCGGTTCGTCAGCGATTGCCTGACCGATGAGCGTGACCAGGTCGTGGCAAGGGTCGAGCGCAGCCAGTGCAGCGAAAAACTGCCCTCTTTCAGCCCCTTCCGCAGCGCTGACGTCTGCCTCGCAGAGTAATTCCTGGATCTTGGGTAGCATTTCCAGGCTGTGGCGGATGCCGATCAAGTCGCGAGGGCGGGCAATGCCCTGCACGGAACGGCTAGCCAGCCGTTCCAGGTCGGCCATCCCCTTTAGCAACAGCCGCAGCCGGGTGCGGAGTGGTGTGTCGTGGTAGAAAAACTCGACGGCGTCGAATCGCTCGTCAAGGCGCGGCAGGTCCAGCAACGGCTGATTCAGCCACTGGCGCAGCAGCCGCCCGCCCATGCTGGTCGCCGTCGCATCCAGCACCCCCAGCAGAGAGCCCTTCACCGCGCCAGCCCGCAGAGTCTGAGTCAGCTCCAGGTTGCGCCGGGTGGCCGGGTCAAGCAGCATGAACTGCTCGGTCGAATAGGTCCGCAAGCTGGACAACTGGGCAAGCCGGGCCTGCTGCGTCCCGGCCAGGTATTGGATCAGCGCCCCCGCTGCCCGTGTTGCCAGCGGCAGCCCGGCCAGCCCAAAGCCTTCCAGGCTCCCCACCTCGAAATGTTCTAGCAGTGCCCGCCGCGCCGTCTCCAGGTCGAACCGCCACCCGTCGTACTCGGTCAGCGTCAGCGCCGACAGCGACGAACCGGGAAGCCGCTCCCAGCCGTCTGCCATCTTCTGGTCGCTGATCACCAGCTCGGCCGGCCGGAGCCGGTCTAGCTCGGCGGCCAGCAGCCGGCTGAGGTCGTCGCCGTCTAGTTGGGTTACCGCAAACTCGCCAGTGGTGATGTCGGCGTAGGCCAGCCCGGCCCGGTTGCCCTCCACGGCCAGCGCCGCCAGGTAGTTGTTGCGTCGCTCGTCGAGCAGCGCCGGCTCGACGACGGTGCCGGGGGTCACCACCCGCACCACCTCGCGCTCCACCAGCTCCCGGTTGGTGATCTCCCCTACCTGCTCAACGATCGCCACCTTGTGGCCGGCCTGAAGCAACCGGGCGATATAGGTCTCAACCGAGTGGTATGGTACCCCAGCCAGTGGCACTCGCTGATTTTTGCCCACCGGCCGCGAGGTGAGCACAATGTCGCACACCTGGGCAACGGTGCGGGCGTCGTCGTCGAACGTCTCGTAGAAATCGCCCAGCCGGAAAAACACGATCGTGCCGGGATACTGCTTCTTGATGCGCAGGTACTGCTGGCGCATGGGCGTGGTCATGGTCGCCGCTCCTCGCAAAGATCGGGGCTATTGTACTCCCATTTGGGGATTAAGGCAAGAAGGTACGACCTCCGCCACTCCCTTTATCCAATTTGACAAACAACAAATTTCCCGCTACAATTTGCCCAGACGACTATCGAATAGGATTTAGGAATCTAATTCGGACTTGCAAAGGAGGAAAAATGACAGACTTGGACACTAGCTGCTTAAACGAGGTAGAGCGCATCCTTGCCGCGGACCTGCCTGATTTGGAAAAGGTGGCGCAGGCCTTTGGCTGCATCACTGCCTTTGTCGCCGGCCATGCCCAGGCGGAGATCGAGATCGCCCGGGCGCTGCAGGACCGCGAAGAGCTGCTCAAAACCCAGATCAAGAAAGAGACGGTGATCTATGCCCGCTCTATCTTTGAGCACTGTTACCGGCGCGTCACCGGCAGGAGGCCTTGGCATGAAACAGCATGAGCGCACACCCGAACAGGATCTCGAAGCGCGGGCCGAGCTGTTCAAGGCGTTGGGACACCCGGCTCGGCTACTGATCATGAACCTGATCAACAGCAGACCCCGGCATGTCGAGGAACTGGCGATCATCCTACGGCTCAGCCCGGCGACCGTGTCGCACCACCTGTCCAGGCTGAGCGGCGCCGGCCTGCTCCGCTCAGAAAAGGACCAGTACTACCAGACTTATTCGCTATCCGGCGACCTGTCGGGCCGGACGCTGGGTGAGCTGATCATGATGCCCCAACCGGGGCTGGCCGCCCAGGTAGAAGAAAACGCCTACCGTCACAAGGTGCTGGCCACATTCCTCCACCAAGGACGGCTGATCGGCATTCCGGCCCAGCACAAAAAGCGGCAGATCGTCCTCGAAAAACTGGCCCAGGAGTTCGAGCCTGACCGCACCTACACCGAGCGGGAGGTGAACCAGATCCTGGTCGATTTTCACGACGACGTAGCGACCTTGCGCCGCGACTTGATCGGGTACGGGTTGATGCAGCGTGACAGTGGCCTCTACTGGCGCATCACCTCAGCCGGGTCCGGTTCAGAGGACCCAAATAGCCAGGGTCGCTAGGCGACCAGGAGGATAAGGATGATCCAGGAATTGCCCCGTGACCAATTCGAAAAGGCCAACCTGACCTGGGCGAGTAGTAATAATGGCCCATTGACATCCACCTTGAGATAACTCATACTGACATCGGGCAGAAACAAATAAGGGAGGGTATGGTGAGAGAGCAGAAAAAGCAGGCTATCGACTCTAGGCGGCAAACGATGTTAGGGCTCACACTCATGTGTACTCTGACCGTCATGCTGCTCGTCTGGCTAGCGGCGCGCAGCAACCAAGCGGTGGCCCATGCCGATCCGATAGATCCGCCAGTGGGCTATCCCAAGCTCACACTATCGACCAAGACAGTGACTCCGACCCTCGCCCACACCGGCGGCGTGACCCTCACCTACACCATCGACATCCGCAACACTGGGGCCTACACAGCCACGGGCACTATCCTGTCCGACACGATCCCAACAGGGACTGCCTACAATGGCGACGCCTGGTCGAGCGTCGCTCCCTCGCCCGTTGTGACCGACGGCGTACTGTCGTGGCAGGGTGACGTGGGCTTTGACGCGACGGTGATCGTTACCTTTAGCGTCACCGTCGCCCCGACCCTGACCGGCATTGTCAGCAACACGGCGGTCATCAGCAACCCAGCGATCGCCGGACCAGTGGCCGTCACCGCCGAGACGATTGTGACCGACGACCCGATCCTGACCATCGCCAAGAGCTCGGCCCCGCCCAAACCAGGGGCCAACAAGCCGATGACCTACACGATCACCGTCGTCAACCTGGGCCAGCCAGCTACCAACCTGCCGATCACTGTCACCGACCGGGTGCCGCTCAGCACCACGGTCCAGGATGTCGGCGACAGCGGGTTCACCGACGGCCAGGTGGTGACCTGGACCGAGGAGGTTTCGCTCGACACGGGCGAGAAGATGGAGTTTGTCTTTAGCGTGCTGGTTGGCGACGTGCCGAGCGGGACGGTCATCGTCAACGAGGAGTATGAGGTGGCCAACCCCGAGACTGGCATCACCGCAGGGGAGCCCTACTCGGTGACGATCATCGATCCGATCCTGCTCCTATCTAAGGAGGTGGCGCCCGACCCACCCGGGTCCAACCGGGGGGCGACCTATACTCTAACGCTGGTCAACGTGGGCTCGTTGGCCACGAGCCTGGTGATCACCGACCGGGTGCCGAACAACGTCGAATATGTAAGCGGCGGCGTTGAGGCCGGCGGGATCGTGTCGTGGACGCTGTCCAAGCTGGACACCGGCGAGTCGGCCCAATTCGACTTTACTGTATACGTCAGCGACATCATGGGCATTCCGATCGTCAACGACGACTATCGAGCCTGCTGCGCCGAAGGGGTCTGCGTCGCCGGTGATCCGCTGTCCAGCCCCATCGAGGGGCCGGTCTTTGAGACCGAGGCGTTCCTCGACCCGATCGCCCACAAGCCCGGCGGCGGGACCGGCACCGAGGTAACGCCCACCCTCATCGTGGCCAACGTGGGCAACGGCTATGCCATCGACGCGACCGCCCATCTCCTCTTTGGCCGGATCAGCGTCAGCTTTAACGACCTGTACAGAGACCCCCCGGTCGGGACCCTGTACAACGTCGGCCCTCCCTGCGGCGACAAGTGCGTATCGTATACCTGGATCGGGAGCATGGCGCCCGGAGATGTGATCACCTTCAGCACGATCGAAGGGCAGAGCACCATCGGCGGCGAGGAGGGCACCCACTATACGGCCACCATCGTCATCACCGACTCGCTGGCCAACACCACGACACTGCCGATCAGCGCCACACTCATTGGCACCGTGACCCACTTTGCCAACGTGACCCCGATCAAGTCCGCGCCGGCTGTAATCGGCGCCGGGGAGATACTGACCTACGTCATCAACGTATACAACCGCGGGCTAGCCACTCAAGCGGCGCCGATCCTGACCGACGTGATCCCCCTGAGCACGACCTTCCAGTGGGCGAGCGACGATGGGGTGTTGGTGCCTGCCGATCCCGAGTTCGTCTCCTGGACACTGCCACTGCTGAGTCCGGGAGAAGGAGTCGTTCGCTCCTTTAGCGTGCTGGTGGACAGCGGCCTGGTCAGCGGCACGCAGATCGTCAACAACGAGTACTCGGCGTTTGGCTATGGCAATATCATGACCGACGCGGTCACGAGCGGGCCGCCGGTGACGACGACGGTGATGGAGGTCGGCCTGATCGACTCGTACAAGGAGGTCACGCCGGCACTATCACTGCCGGGTCCGGGCGTCGTGCTGACCTTTACGGTGCACATTGTCAACTCGGGTCCGATCCCACTGGCGGGGGTGACCGTCGAGGATCTGCTGCCCTGGCAGGACAGCACCTATCAGCGCGACGCCGTGGTCAGTGCCGGCCAGCTCATGAGCGACATTGTCAGCATCCACTGGACGGGAGATGTAGAGCCCTTCTCCGAACAGGCGATGACCTTCACCGTGATTGTCGATCCCTATTTCCAAGGGGCGATCACCAACACAGCGGTGATCAGCCATCCCGCCCTGGCGGCTGCCGTGGTTGCCAAGGCTGTAGCCTATATCACCGATCAGCCGGTGCTCCAGATCGTCAAGAGCGATTCTCCGGACCCGGTGGTACAGGGCAGCGAGCTGAAATACACCATCCGGGTGATCAACGTGGGCCAACAAGCCACCGGGCTGGTGATCACCGATACGATTCCGGCCAACACCGAGTATGTTGCAGGCAGCGCCACGGGTGGCGGCCAACTGGTGGGCGATCAGGTGCAGTGGAGCCTAGCAGTTCTGACCCCGGGCGAAAGCCGCACCCTGAGCTTCCGGGTAACGGCGCTCGGCGGCGACCGGATCGTCAACGACGACTATGCGGTGCGCTCGGCTGAAGGCGCAGTCGGCATCGGCGCACCAGTGGTGACGATGGTCGTCCGCACCACGCACGAGTTCTACCTGCCTCTGATAATGCGAAACTACTGACGTGCCGAGGGTCGGGGCTGCTGTCCGCCAGCCCCGACCCCCTCATACCAACTACCTCCAAAATCGGCGCTTTTGCCTAGCTGCCTGCGTCGTTTGACTTTTACGCGGCCATCGGCTATAATAGCGCCCGCATTTTAGAGGTTAGGGAGTTATTTGAAACGTGGCAAACATCAAATCGGCAATCAAAGAGATTCGCGCCTCCGAAAGGCGGCGCAAAGTCAACCAACTGCATCGCTCGCGAGCGCGGACGCGAGTCAAACAGACTCGGCTGCTGATCACGGATGGCGAGCTGGTCGAAGCCCAGGCAATGCTCAGCCAGGCGGCCAGCGCCTTGGACAAGGCGGCAAAAAAGCGCGCTCTGCACCCCAACACCGCCGCACGCCGGAAATCCCGGCTGATGAAGGCATTGAACCGGGCCAAAGGCTAGCCCGAAGGACGGGACTCGCTCCTGCCACACAAGTAACTGGCCGGCACAAGCGGACAGCGCTCCTCTTCTCGAGGAGCGCTGTCCGCTTGTTGTTTGCTGTTTGCAGCTCGTCACGGAACGTCAAAACGGTAACCAACGCCTCGTACGGTACGCAGGAATTGTGGGTCGTCGGCATCATCCTCGATCTTGGCCCGCAGCCAGCGGATATGCACGCTGAGCGTCCGCGTATCCCCAACATAATCCGTCTCCCACACCCGCTTGATGATCTCCGACCGGCTGAGCACCTTGCCGGGATTGCGGAGGAAAAGGGTTAACAGAGCCGCCTCTTTGGGCCGCAGATGATAAGTCGAATCGCCTTTGCATAGCGTCCGCGTATCCGGATCGAGCGCCAAAGGCCCAATTCGGATCTCACGATCGGGTACACTTTCGGACAACTTTTTCAGCCTGTGCAAGAGCTTTCTCGAGGTGAAGGGCGGTGTCATAAACTCTTCCGCATCGGCCAGAGCACCTGCATGGGCCTTTTCGACAAACAGGACTGTCGGCACGCCGTCCAACCGCGCGCGGATAGCGCTGCTGATCTTGTAACCATTTGTCCCCAAAGAGGCAATGTCTAAAACTAGAAGATGGGGATGCAATGTCCGAGCCCGGCCAAGCGCCTGGCTCTGCGTCCGCACCACAGAGACCTGATATCCTCTGCGCTCCAGGCTGGGAACCAGCAGTTCGGCAGTAGCTGGATCGTTCTCTACGAATAGGATTCTCAGGAGCATTCGTTAATATCCTAATGAGAGCGCGGTGGCAACCACCGGACACGATAGACGGCATAGGCCATTATACCTGAAATCCGTTTTTTATGCAATTAACCCAAGGGATGATTTCGGGGTGTAGATTCGAACCTTCAGAAAAGACCGGAAGCCTTGGAATACCAGTTGACCTTTTGCTCCGATCATAGTATAATCACCCCCGCTCTCAGCCAAGCTTGCCGGGCCCATGTCCAAGGGTACTACTCACCCTCCCGCAGGTTGGGGCATGGTTTCCCGCCAAGAATTGGGTGAGAAGTCGAGCGGGACCCGTATTTCGATTGCTTTTCTATCGCGCAGGAGGTTAGGCTGAGTAGCAACATTTGGGGACGATAAAGCGGGTATTCATGGACGAATCGAAGGTGATGGTGGTTATCCCCACCTACAACGAGGCCGAAAACCTGCCTACCCTAGTCGCAGAACTATTGGCCCTCAACCTTTCAGACCTGGAGATCCTGTTCGTAGACGACAACTCACCCGACGGGACCGGCCAGGTGGCCGATAGCCTGGCCCAGCAGCATTCTGGCCGGGTACATGTCCTGCACCGGCCGGGCAAGATGGGGCTGGGCACGGCCTATTTGACCGGGTTTCGCTACGCCCTGGATCACAGCGCGGAACTGATCGTGCAGATGGACGCCGACTTTTCCCATTCACCGAGATATATAGTAAAGTTCGTCGAGGCCATACAGGACTGCGACGTGGTGATCGGCTCCCGCTACGCGCCAGGCGGACGGCTGGACGAACGGTGGAGCTGGTGGCGCTATTTCCTGAGCTGGTGGGCAAACAGCATCTACACCCGACTGATCCTTGGCCTGCGGGTCAAAGACACCACAGCAGGGTTCAAATGCTGGCATCGGGCGACCCTAGAGGGGATTGGGTTGGATCGAGTTCGCTCTAATGGTTATGTTTTTCAGGTCGAAATGGCCTACCTGACCGAAAAGCTGGGCTACCGCTTATGCGAGATACCCATCTACTTCGAAGACCGGCGGATCGGCCGGTCCAAGATGACCGTGCCGGTCAAGATCGAAGCCGCACTGCGTACCTGGCAAATCCGCTGGCGCCACCGAAGGGCAAAGCGGTCAGCTGATAGCTGATAGCCAATGGCCAGCTTCTTACGTTCTAGACAACGCCTCCTGGATTTGGGGGCCTTGTTCCTTCTCTTCATCCTGCCATTGCTTCTCTTCTGGCCAGTGACAATCGGCAGCCGGACACTCATCCCGGCCGATAACCTGTACCAGTTCGAGCCCTATCGATCCTATTCACAGCAACAAGGCGTGGCGCTGCCGCCCCACAACGAGCTGCTCAGCGACCTGGTGTTGGAAAACCTGGCCTGGAAGCAGTTTATCCTGCAATCGATCCAGGCCCGCGAAATCCCACTGTGGAATCCCTACCTGTTCGGCGGCGCGCCGTTCCTGGCCGCCGGCCAGCATTCTGCGCTTTACCCATTTTCCATACTGTTCTATGTGCTGCCGGTGACCCGCGCCTATGGCCTGTTCACAGTGCTGCAGTTGTGGCTGGCCGGGGCTTTTATGTATCTGTTCATCAGGGTTTTGCGCCTGGGGCGCTTTCCTGCCCTCATCGCCGGCATTGTCTACCAGCTGAGCGCCTTTTTCCTGGTCAGTGTGGTCTTTACCATGATCATCGCCGCCGCGGCCTGGCTGCCGCTGCTGCTGGCGATCGTCGAGACGATGGTCCGCAAGCAGGAAGGCAAAGGGGCTGGTCCATTTGTACCGATTTGGTACGTTCTAGCCGGCGCAGTGGCGCTGGGCATGGTCATCCTGGCCGGGCACCCGGAGATCCTGGTTTATACGCTGCTAGTGACCGCCTACTATGCGTTGGTCCGGCTGGCGATGCTGTGGTGGCGATTGCGCGCTCTGGGTATAGCAGGCAGTGCGCGCTGGAGCCCGGTGCTGCGCTTGGCGGCATGGTTGGTCTTTATGGTCGGCCTGGGGCTAGGGTTGGGATCGATCCAGCTCATCCCCTTGATAGAGCTAGTAGCGTGCAGTTTCCGTCAGGGATCGGTAACCTACAGCGACGTGGTCGGCTGGGCCTATCCGGCGCGGCAGATCGCAACCTTCCTAATTCCCGACTTTTTTGGTAACCCGGCAGACCACGGTTACTGGGACCTGGTCAGCCGGCAGTGGGTGCCGGTTAGCTCGATCTTCTGGGGTATCAAGAATTATGTCGAGGCAGGCAGCTATGTGGGCATCCTACCGCTGATACTGGCCGTGGTGGCCGGTGTGGGCTTCCGATCATCGCCCCACCGGCGCTACATCTGGATCTTTGCCGTTCTGGCCGTCGTATCCCTGCTGCTCGTCTTTGGCACGCCGCTGTACGCGATCCTCTACTACGGCCTGCCCGGCATCAAACAGCTGCACTCCCCCTTCCGCTGGGTATTCCCTTACACCCTCAGCATTGCAGTCCTATCCGCCCTTGGCGCTGACCATCTTCGATCCAGGCTCTCGACCCGTGGCGAATCCCCAATCGGAAATCAGGAATCCAGAATCCAGAATATCCTCCCTTGGGTTGCCTTTTGGATCGGGATCGCACTCGTCGCCGTGTCGATCTTGGTCTGGGCGGCACCCGCGCCCTTTATCCCGCTGGCCAACCGGTTTCTGGCAACGGTGGAACAGACCCGGCAGGCATTCAGCAACGGGCAGATGTTCCTGTCGTACCAATGGCGCAATCTCCTGATCCTAGGCCTGATGCTGGCCGCCAGTGGAGCCGTCGTGCGGATAAGCCGCTGCCCCATCTACCTCCCTCGCCGGCTGGGTCGCTTGCCGGTCTGGCAGCCGCTGGCCGTGACCGTGCTGGCCGCCGACCTATTCCTGTTTGGAGCGGGTTTTAACCCTTCTGCCGACCCAGCGCAGCTCGATTTCACCCCACCGACCATCCACTTTCTCCAACAGCGCGTCGCCGAGGAGGAACCGTGGCGGCTGACCACCTATCAGGTCCAGACGCCAGATAGCACCAAGACCCTGAATGCCAACATCCCCTGGCT
>JAFGOG010000234.1 GCA_016926595.1 Anaerolineae bacterium | reverse complement strand
TCATGCGCCGCCTGCTGCTCGGCCTGGCAGAGGGCTGGAGCGGGTAGTGAAGAAGCGGCGACTTATCAGCATCGGCGTCGGACTCTTGTGCGCAGTGCTGGGCGCTATTCTGTACGCTGCCTGGGATATCTACTCGTACAGCCGGACCTCTGAGCCTATCCGGGCTGATGCTGCCGTTGTCCTTGGCGCAGCCGCCTGGGGAGATCAGCCGTCTCCAGTCTTTGGGGAACGGATCAACCATGCAGTTGATCTGTACAAGCAAGGCTACGTCGACAGAATCGTATTCACCGGCGGGCAGGGCGATCTCGACGAGCCAGCCGAGTCTGTGGTGGCCAGGCAATATGCTACTGGACAGGGAGTGCCTCAAGAAGACATTCTAGTTGAGATGCAATCAAGAACGACCAGGGAGAACTTGCATTATGCTTATCAGCTAGCATCCAAAGAGGGCCTGAAGACGTTCCTGATAGTCAGCGACCCTCTCCATATGAAGCGGGCGATGCGCATTGCGCGTGACATGGGTATGGATGCTCATTCGTCGCCAACACCGACAACCCGCTATCAGAGCGCCGGTAGCCAGTTCCGGTTCCTTGCCCGCGAAACATACTTTTATCTCAAATACCTGATCCTGCGGCCTTGAGGCTGATGGTGACTCAGCCAGATTCCTAATGGCCTATTCTCCAAGAGGAAAGGCAAAACGATGAAAAGACTGCCGCTCCATGCGATATTCACCGCCACCCTGCTACTGGCCCTCCTGCCCGGCCTATCGCTGGCGGGCCGGCCGCCATACCAGCAAGCAGGAATGGGATCCCTTCCCGCAATGGCAGCCGAGGTCGATCCCGCCGTGTGGGAAACGCTCCGCGCCGAGGGACGCGCCGAGGTGATCGCCGTGCTGCGGATCCAGGCGGATCTGAGCGGCGCGGCGGCCCTGCCAGCCAGGGAGGCCAGGGGCCGCTACGTCTATGAGGCGCTGTGGGCGGTGGCCGAGGCCACCCAGCGCGACCTGCGGGCCGCGCTCGACGCGCAGGGCGCCGGATACCAGCCCTTTTACATTGTGAACGCCCTCAAGGTCGAGGCCGACGCCGCCCTGGTCCGTTGGCTGGCCGCCCGGGGCGAGGTGGCCCGCATCGTGGCCAACCCGTGGGTCAAAGGCGTGCCCGACCGCCCGGCCGGGGCGCCTGACGAGGCGCCGGCCATCGTCGAGCAAAACCTGGTCCGCGTCGGCGCGCCCGACGCTTGGGCGCTGGGCTACACCGGGCAGGGAGTGGTCGTGGCCGGCAACGACACCGGCATCGACTGGGACCACCCGGCGCTGATCGACCACTACCGGGAACAGCAGCCCGGCTATGGCCGCCACGACTTTAACTGGCACGACGCCGTGCACAGCGGCGGCGGCTCGTGCGGCGCCGATTCCCCGGAGCCGTGCGACGACTGGGGCCACGGCACCCACACCCTGGGCACAGTCGTCGGCGACGACGGCGCCGGCAACCAGATCGGCATGGCGCCGGGGGCCAAGTGGATCGGCTGCCGCAACATGAACGTCGGACTCGGCTCTCCGGTCACCTACCTGGAGTGCTTTGAGTTCTTCCTGGCGCCCTACCCACTGGACGGCGCGCCCGCCCAAGGCGACCCGGCGCTGGCGCCCGACGTTATCAACAACTCGTGGCTGTGTCCACCCGACGAGGGCTGCGACCCCGATACCCTGGAAGCAGCGGTCGAGGCCCTGCGCCAGGCCGGGATCGCCGTCGTGGTCTCGGCCGGCAACTCGGGCTCTTCCGGCTGCGGCAGCATCACCAACCCAGCGGCCATCTACCAGCAGTCGTTCACCGTGGGCGCCTTTAACCACGCGACCGATCAGATCGCCGGCTTTTCCAGCCGGGGGCCGGTCACCTACGCCGGCCAGACCTACACCAAGCCCGACATCGCCGCGCCGGGGGTGACCATCCGCTCCAGCGTGCCGGGCGGCGGCTATGCATCGTCGGGCTGGAGCGGCACCAGCATGGCCGCCCCGCACGTCACGGGCGCCGTGGCGCTTCTCCTGTCGGCGGCGCCCGGCTATGCCGGCCGGGTGGACCTGCTGGAACAGGCCCTGACCAGCACCGCCGAGCCGAAATTGAGCAGTCAATGCGGCGACCCCAATCCGCCGAATGACGTCTGGGGGTGGGGCATCCTGGACGTCCTGGCGGCTGTCCAATTGCCTGCTCCACCCGACGCCGCCTTTCAGAGCAACAGCCCGATCTGCCTGGGCGAGCCGCTGCTCCTGACCAACAGCAGCGCCGGCGCCGACTCTTGGCTGTGGACCTTTGGCGACGGCGAGCAGTCGGGCGAGTGGGAGCCGGCCCACACTTATGCCGCCGCCGGCCAGTACACGGTGACGCTGGCTGTCACCAATACCACAGCGTCGGACCAGGCCTCAGCCCTGGCGGTAGTCGATCCGCTGCCGGTCGCCGCTTTCCACTGGACGGCCGCCGATCTGACGGTGACCTTTGGCAACGACAGCCAGGACGCCGGTGCCTTCTTGTGGGCCTTTGGCGACGGCGTGACCAGCACGCTCCCGGCGCCGACCCACACCTACCCGGTCTCGAACACCTACCTGGTCACGCTGACGGCCTATAACGGGTGCGGGCAAGACGCCTACGCGGCGGCCGTGCCAGTGACCGAGGGGCGCTCCTGGCGCGTCTACCTCCCGCTGGTGACCAAATAGGATGATTTGCCTAATTGTCGAGCAGGCACACAGATCGGAGGGCGACCACACGGGGTCGCCCCTACTGTGCCTGTTGACTTGGCGGCAGGACGTGGTAGAATAGGGTAGATGGAAGGAGCAGGAGGGACCGATGGCTGAGCCGGCCAAGCTGGTGCTGATAGATGGGCACGCGCTGATCTACCGCGCTTATTTCGCCCTGCCGCAGGATATGTCCACCTCTCGCGGCGAGCTGACCAACGCGGTGTATGGTTTCGCCTCGATGCTGCTCAACGTGCTGCGCGACGAGCGGCCCGATTACCTGGCCGTCACCCTGGACCGGGGCCGCACCTTTCGCCACGACGCGTATGCCGAGTACAAGGCCAACCGGGCGCGCATGCCGGACGGGCTGAGGGCGCAGCTCGAGCGGATCGACGAGCTGCTGCAAGCCTTTGCCATCCCCACCTACTCGGCAGAGACATTCGAGGCCGACGACGTGCTGGCCGCCCTGGCCGAGCAGGCCCAGGCGCAGGGGGCGGAGGTGTTGATCGTCACCGGCGACACCGACACCTTTCAGCTCATCGGCCCTCAGGTGCGGGTGCTGACCTCACGGCGGCAGTTCGGCGATACGGTGACGTACGACGAGGCAGGCATCCGCGAACGGTACGGCCTGGAGCCGGCCCAGTTGATCGACTACAAGGCGTTGACCGGCGACAAGAGCGACAATGTCCCCGGGGTGGCCGGCATCGGCGAAAAGACGGCGGCGGCCCTGCTGCAAAAGTACGGCAGCCTGGAAGGGATCTATGACCACCTGACCGAGGTCACCCCGGCGCGCTTCCGGCAGGCGCTCGAAGCGGGCCGGGAGATGGCCTTTAAAAGCAAGTACCTGGTGACCATTGTCTCGGACGCGCCGGTGACGCTGGACATGGCCGCCAGCCGGGTCAAGGGCGCGGAGGTGGACCGGGAGCGGGTGACCCGCCTGTTCCGCGAGCTCGAATTCCGGTCCCTGCTGCCCCGCCTGCCGTGGGCCGCCGGGCAAGGGCCGGAGGGCGCGCCCGGGACGGGCGCTGGGAGCGGAGGGCGCCTGCCGGCCGGGGAGGGCGCGGCGCAGTTGTCCCTGTTCGGCGAACCTTCTTCCTCCGCAGGCGGGGATCTTGGGCCGGCTTTCCAGGGAGATGGCTATCAGATCGTGGACAGCCTGGCGGCGCTGGACGCCGCCATCGCCAAGCTGGCCGCCGCCGGGCGCGAGGGCGCCGTGGCCGTCGATGTCGAGTCGACCAGCGTCGATCCGATGGCCGCCGGCCTGGTCGGCATCGCCCTGACCACCAGCGAGGGCAAGGGGTACTATATCCCGGTGGGCCACCAGCCGGCGGAATCGAACCTGCCGTTGGAGGTCGTCGCCGCCAGGCTGAGGCCGCTGCTGGGCAGCCCAGAGGTTCTCAAGGCTGCCCACAACGCCAACTATGACCTGACCGCCCTGGCCGAGCACGGGCTGGAGGTGAGCCCACCCCTCTTTGACACCATGATCGCGGCCTGGCTGCTGGACCCCGCCAGCCGGGGCCTGGGGCTGAAAGATCTGGCCGCGGACCGGCTGGAGATCAAGATGACGCCGATCGAGGCGCTGATCGGCGCCGGCAAGAAACAGATCACCATGGACGCCGTGGCGGTGGACAAGGCGGCGCTCTATGCCTGCGCCGACGTGGACATGACCCTGCGCCTGGCCAACCTCCTCCGGCCGGAGCTGCACGACAAGGCCCTGTGGGAGCTGTTTGCCGAGCTGGAGATGCCCCTGGTGCCGGTCATCGTCGACATGCAGCGGGCCGGCGTCAAGCTCGACGTAGATTACCTGGCGGAGATGAGCCGCAACATGGGCCGGCGCCTCGGCGAGCTGCAGGAGCAGATCGAACAGCAGGTCGGCCATCCGCTGAATATCAACTCGACGCAGCAGCTCAGCGTGACCCTGTTCAACGAGCTGGGCCTGGCTTTGCCGTGGATGCGCAAGGGCAAATCGGGCTATTATTCCACCGCCGCCGACGTGCTGGAAAAGCTGCGGGGCAGCCACGTGGTGGTGGACCTGATCCTGGAGCACCGCCAACTGACCAAGCTCAAAGGCACCTACATCGACGCCCTGCCGGCGCTGATCAACCCGCGCACGGGGCGGCTGCACACCTCGTACAACCAGGCCGGCACGACGACCGGACGGGTCAGCAGCAGCAATCCCAACCTCCAGAATATCCCGATCCGCACCGACGTGGGGCGCGAGATCCGGCGCGCTTTTATGGCCGAGAAGGGCTGCCTGCTGCTGGCCGCCGACTATTCGCAAGTGGAGCTGCGCATCCTGGCCCACATCTCCGGCGATCCGGCCATGCTGGCGGCCTTTGCTCGCGGCGAGGACATCCACGCCAGCACGGCCGCGGCCATCTACCACGTACCGCTCGACCAGGTGACCCCGGCGCAGCGCCGCGTGGCCAAGATGACCAACTTTGCCATCAGCTATGGCGTGACCGGCTATGGCCTGGCGGAGCGGACCGGGCTGACGCAGGAGGAGGGGGACGCCTTTATCCAGACCTATTTCCAGACCTATCCCCGGATCAAGGATTATTTGGAGAAAACGCGGCGCCTGGCCCAGCAGGAGGGGTATGTCGAGACGCTGCTAGGCCGGCGGCGCTACTTTCCCGAGATGTCGCCCGACGCCGGCGCGCCGGCCACCGTCTACCAGGCCGCCTATCGTGCGGCCATCAATGCTCCGATCCAGGGTACCGCCGCCGACATCCTGAAGGTGGCCATGAACCGGCTGTGGCGGGCGCTGCGGGCGCGCCGCCTCCGCAGCCGGATGATCCTCCAGGTCCACGACGAGCTGGTGCTGGAGGCGCCGGAGGAGGAGCTGGACGAGGTGATCCCGCTGGTGGTCGATACGATGGAGGGCGCGTACCAGCTCGACGCGCCGCTAAAGGTGGACGTCAAGGTGGGGCGCGATTGGCTGGATCAGAGCCCGATCAAGATTGCAAAAGGGAACCGGGGGACCGATGATCAAAGATGAGCTGGCAGAGCTGATTTACCAGGCTGTGAGAAAGGCGCAGAAGAAAGGCGACCTGCCCAGGACCGACATCCCTGACGTGGTTATCACCCGGCCAAAGCAGGCGCAGCACGGCGACTATGCCAGCAACCAGCCGCTGCAGATGATCGCCGCGGTCAACACCACGCTCAAGGCGGCGGGCCATCAGCCGCTGACCCCGCTGGCGCTGGGACAGCGCATCGCTCGCCGCCTGCCCAAAGCGCCCTTTATCGCCCGGGCAGAGGCCTCGCCGCAGGGGTTTATCAACGTCACCCTGGACGACGGCTGGCTGGCCCAGCAGGTGGAGGCGATCCTGG
>JAFGOG010000233.1 GCA_016926595.1 Anaerolineae bacterium | reverse complement strand
GATCCGGCCGGTAACTCGGGGATCTCGTCGCGTAAGAGCGCTGCCCGACTATCTTCCAGCAACCGATCCACCCGCTCTCGTAGGGCATCGAGCTGCCCGGCGATGGAGTGGTCGGTTACGACGTCCCCCAGCCGGACCCGGGCGCCGATGTAGAGGTCCGGATCGACCTCCTGGACCAGGCCGACATTCCGGTCCGCGAGGGCACTAAAGGTGCGCACCAACGCAGCCTGCTGTTCGGACGACAGTGGTTTCGCGGTGACGACTTCGGCCGTCGGTGAGCGCTCGCCCAACGACCGCCGGATGGCCTCCACCCGCTGCATGTCCTTCTGGCCCATCTGCCAGACCCGATCATTGAGCGCCTGCACCATCTGGCGGTGCAACTCGTCGGGCGCCACATTGTGGATCACCTGTCCGCTGACGCCCAGGATTGTGTCTCGCAGCTGATCGTGGAAATCGGCCAGTGTCTGTCGCTTGAGCCGCCTGGCATCGGCCTCGGCCTGCCGCTGGATCTCGCGCGCGTCGCGCTCTGCATTCTCCAGGATCGCCCGCCGTTCTTTCTGGGCGTTCTCACGCGCCTTGGTAACGATCTCGGCCGCTTCGTCCTCGACGTTTGCCAACCGCTGCTCCACCTGCTTGAGCGCCTCGGCCGCCTGTTGGCGGTCCTCCTGGGCCTCGCGCAGGATCCGTTCCTTCTCCTCCGCCCGCCTCTGAACCCGCTCCATCACCGGGCGAAAGACGAACCAGTAGAGCAGCGCCAGCAGCGCCAGGAAATTGACGATCTCGAAGAGGATCGTCGCCCAGCTCAGTTCGAGTAGCATCGGCTATCCGCCGCCAAAGAAACGGTCCAGCAGCGGGTTGGCAAAGACCAGTACCAGGACGACCAGCAGGACATAGATGGCCGTCGATTCGAGCAACGCCATCGAGATTAGCAGGGTGGTGCGCAGGTCGCCGGCAACCTCGGGTTGCCGCGCCATACTCTCCAGCGCCTGGACCACAGCGCGTCCCTCAGCCAGGGCCGGGATCGCGGTGCCGAGCACAATACCCACTCCGCCGACGATAATGGTCACCAACGTTACCAACAAACCAGGATCCATATCCGCCATCAAAAGTCTCCTTCACTCACTAAAGGTTCGTTCGACTGCAAACCCGCTCCGATATAGACACCGGCGAGCGCGGTAAAGATATAGGCCTGCAACAGGCCCGTAAAGATGCTGAACGCCTGCAACGGGATCGGTACAAAGAGGGGCAGCAATGAAAAGATCACCGCCACGATGAGCCTGGTGCTGAGGATATTGCCGAACAACCGGACCGCCAGGGATAGCGTACGGCTGACCTGGCTCACCGCCTCCAGGGGCAGCATATAGATCGGCGACGCCAGCCCCCGCAGGTATCCCCAGAGGCCATTGGCCCGCACGCCATAGTAGTGGACCGAGAAGAATACGATCAGCGCCAGCGCAATGGGGGTATTGATGTCGCTGGTAGGCGCCACCAGGTAGGGGACTTCGCCGATGACATTGGCGACGGCGATAAAGATCGCCAAGGTGCCCAGCAGCGGCAGGTAGAGTCGTGCCTGCGCCCCCAGGGTGTCTGTGATCAGGTCGATGATAAATTCGAGCAACATCTCGACAGCCGTGGGCCGAATCCGGCGGACCAAGATCATCAAGAACAGGATCAAGACGCTTGCCACCCAGCTCGAGATGACCGTGTCGCGCACGGGAATCCCAAATATCTCAAAGACGACTTTTGGAAAGAGTCCCTCCATCCCAGCTACCCTTCGACTATCGGCCCGGTCGGGCCCCATTCACACCGATTCCACCACCAAACGAGGGCCCAACGGGCAACCATCATCCCCGCCAGCGCCACCACCGCAGCCCCGATACCCTGCAGCAACGCGGTGAGGAGCAGGCCGGCCGCCAGCAACCACCTCACC
Organism: Anaerolineae bacterium; assembly: GCA_016926595.1. The sequence goes on along the minus strand of JAFGOG010000233.1, from coordinate 2,695 downwards.
ACCGCTCCCGCAAGTACCAGCGCCAGGCTCAGGCGGATCGCATCAGGCTGCAATCGGGCAACAGTCCAGCGTTGCGTCCAGCCGTGGATTCCACCGACCAGGGCGCCCAGGGCCAGCCAGAGCAAAGTCACTCGTCCTTGTCCTCCTTGCTGCGCCGGCGCTCGATCCGGCGGATCGTTCGCGCCACGTTGTAATAGCCAACGGCGATGCCCAGCACCAGAAAGCCCATCGTAAAGATGTAGCCGGCCCCCAGCCACCGGTCCAGCAGGTGACCCCCCAGCACCCCGGCAAAGATGGGCACGGCCAATTCCCAACCGAGGCTCATCGCCTGCATCGCTTCGCGCCAGAAAAAACCCCACGAGCCGGTCTCTTCCTCTGGCTGCTCGTTATTCTGCTGGCTCACGAGCGTCCTCTTCGCGCTCCAACCGCAACCGGGCCAACAGCACGCGGGCCAGCCGATCGAACCTTGCCGTACCGGCGTCCTGCCCCTGGTCGCCCCGCACGCCCTCGTGCTCGCCACCGGTCAGGATCACTACGCGGCCGGTCTCGACCTGCAAGATCCCAGGCTGCAAGTCGATCTGGTGCTCTTGCTCATTCTGGGCATAGATCAAGGGGGCGCTCACCGTCTCGGCGATCAGCGGGGCGTGTCCGGGCCAGATGCCGATGCCACCCCCGTCCACCAATTGGACCTGGACCCAATCGACCTGCGCCTCGTCCAAAAGCTTGCCGGCCGGGCCAAGGACCGTGAGGCCGAGCTCATACACGGCGCGCTTCCCCTTCTTCCATCTCTTGGGCCTTCTCGACGGCTTCGTCAATCGTGCCCACCATGTAAAAGGCCTGCTCGGGTAGGTCGTCGTGCATGCCGTCCAGAATCTCACGAAAACCGCGCAGGGTCTCATCGAGCGGGACATATCGGCCGGGCATCTTGGTGTAGGGTTCCGAGACGAAAAAGGGTTGGGTGAGAAAGCGTTGGATGCGGCGTGCCCGGATCACCCGCCGGCGATCCTGCTCGCTGAGCTCTTCCATCCCGAGGATGGCGATCACGTCTTGGAGCTCCTCATAGCCCGCCAGGACCGCCCGCACCTGCCCGGCGATATCGTTATGCTCGGCGCCGACATCCCGCTCGGTCAAGATAGAGCTGCTCGACCGCAGCGGATCGATGGCGGGATAGAGGCCCTGGCTCGCCTTCTGGCGCGAGAGGATGGTGATGGCATCGAGGTGGGCAAAGGCAGCCACGACGCCCGGGTCGGTAAAGTCATCAGCCGGGACATAGATGGCCTGGACGGCTGTGACGCTCCCCCGGCTGGTGGTGGTGATCCGCTCCTGCAGCTGGCCCATTTCGGTGGCGAGGGTGGGTTGGTAGCCCACCTCGCTGGGGAGCCGGCCGAGCATCGCGGAGACTTCGGCGCCGGCCTGGATGTAGCGGTAGATATTGTCGATAAAGATGAGCACCGGCCGACGCTCATAGTCGCGGAAATGTTCTGCCATGGTGAGCGCCGTCAGCGGGATGCGTAGCCGGACGCCGGGCGGCTCGTTCATCTGTCCAAAGACGAGCACCGTGCTCTCCAGCACGCCGCTTCGTTCCATCTGCAGCCAGAGCTCGTTGCCCTCGCGGCTCCGCTCGCCGACGCCGGCAAAGAGGACGATCCCCTCGTGTGCGCGGATCGTGTGGCGCATCAGTTCGAGCATCAGGATCGTTTTCCCGACCCCGGCGCCGCCAAAGAGGCCGATTTTGCCGCCCTGCGGATAGGATGTCAGGAGATCGATGGCCTTGATGCCGGTGACGAAAGGCTTGGTGACAATCCGCTGATCGGCCAGGTCAGGCGAATCGACGTGGATCAGCCGGCGTTCCACCCCATCTAGCGGGGGCTTTCGGTCGATCGGCCGGCCCAGGACGTCAAACATCCGGCCCAAAGTCGCCCGGCCGACCGGGACCCGGATTGGGCTCCCAGTATCCCGCACCTTCATCCCCCGGGAGAGTCCTGACGTGCTATCCATCGCTATCGCTCGGACGGTAAAGGGATCGACATGTTCCTGAACCTCCAGGATCAGCTCCCGATCGCCGTCCACCACCGAAAGGGCGTTGTGGATGCCGGGCAGCTCGCCGGACGAGAATGCCACGTCCACGATGACCCCGATCACACGCGCGATAGTTCCCTGATTATCCAACCGCGACTCCCTTCACCGCGCCAGGAGTGCCACTCCCGACCGGTTCTGATTGCCAGGACTGCTGCAGGCACTGCGTTGGCAGAGAGTAGGGGGCAATTCTGGAGATTCGATCTTTCCCCAACCGGCACCGTCCCGGTTTGGGTCCCGCCGGTGCCCGCGATTTCCCACCCGAACCTCACCATCGGCGGTCAGAACGCGGGCAATCTCTGCCGTCGGAAGAGCCTGCCGGCCCTCTCAGCGCCTGGGTTCATGCTTTCAGGTCCAGGCCAAGAGGACCAATCATGATCCATTATACCCATAGACGATGGGTCTGGCAACCACTCTTTGAAAGCTTGAAAGCGAAGGTGCATATCATGCCTGGCCCAAAACCTCCTGAAATCGAACTGACCGATAAAGTATGACAAGGTCTTGAAAAACTGATCCGGCGTCATAACACGCCTCAACAAGTCGCTTTGCGCGGTTGCATCGTTTTAGCAGCGGCTGATGGACAGAGCAATTCGCAGATTGCCAAGAAGTTGGAGATCTC
>JAFGOG010000001.1 GCA_016926595.1 Anaerolineae bacterium | reverse complement strand
TGGACGTTGTCGGCGCTGAAGCAGGGCTGGCCGCAGGCCTGGAGCGGCGCCCAGGCGTCGGCGACGGGGATGCCCCGGGCGGCCGCCTCTTCGTAGAGGATCTGGTTGTAGGCGGCGGCCTTGGCGGCGTGGCGCTCGTCCCACAGTAAGAAGGGGATGTTGACCGCGACGACGTCGGGCGACAGGCTGAGCGCTTTGTCGAGCAGCGCCCCGTACAGGCGCCGGAACTCGGCCGGGTCCCTGCTTACCTCCTTGTCCGAGGCGGTGATGGCGTGGACGCCGTGCTCGACGACGATCAGGTCGACCTGGCCGATCTGGTCCAGCTTGGCAGTGGCCTCGGAGATGTGGAACCACACGCAGCGGACAGGCTGCCAGCCCAGCTCCTGGGACAGGAAACCGGCAAAGCCTACGCTGTCGGTCGAGTTGTCGCCCCGGGTCAGGCTGTCGCCGGTAAAGGCGACGCAGGCGCCCCCCTCGCCGCAGACGGTGATGCGGCTCAGCAGCATGCTGTCGCCCAACTGCTTGCCGGCGGGGCCGACTACCGGCAGACGTTCGCCGGTGGAGGACAGGTAGAGGCCGAGGCGGAGCTGGTACTCGCCGGGCGCGACCGTTGCGGGCAGGAGGAGGCCATGGCGGTCGACGACGGTTTCGCCCGGCTGCCAACCGCTGGCCGGGCGGGAGCCGCCGGCCGGGGCCGAGTCGGTCTGGGCGACGATCTGGCCGTCGGGGCCGACCAGGTGCAGAAAGATGGTATAGTCGGCCGGGAGCGCCTGCGGCGCCTGCCAGAAGAGAGTCAGCGGCACTACGTCGCCGCCCTGCCAGGCCTTGATCGGCAGATCGTAGCCGGTCAGCTTGACTTGATCGCCCCACACCGCGCCCGAGCCGGTCGTCTGGGTCATGGGCAGGGATGACGTGGGGACCAGGCCGTAGGTGAGCAGCTCCAGGCCGCCCACCCATTCGTGGGCGGCGTAAAAGCCGTTGAGGTTGAGCCAGTCGCGGGCCAGGCCTTGAGCCTGGCCTGCTTTTGCGTCGCCGATCGCCAGGAAGAGTCGGGCGTATTGATCGGCGAGGGCCGCCATCTCCCCTCCGCTGGCCGGGGCCAAGGCGATCTCGGCGGCGCCGGTGTAGTGGGATGTAAAGGGCGCGGCCAGCTCCGGCGGGGTCAGCAGGATAGCGTCGCCCTCACCGGCCCGGGCGCTCAATTGCCCGGCCAGGTCGATGATCTGCTGGGCGTGGTAACCGGCGGGCAGGTGGTAGCGCTGGCGGTAGAGGTAGACGGTGTCGCCGCCGGGCATGAGGTAGGAGGTTTCCAGCTCGAAGAGCTGGCTAAAGAGGGCCGGCGGATCGTCGAGGAGCTGCCCGATCAGCTCCTCCTGGACCGGGTTCATGCCCGAGTTAACCTTTTTGACGGCCAGGTAGTCAAAGCCAAAGATGTCGTGGTAGGGCGATTGGGGGTTGAAGCGCTCGATCAGGCTGTCGACGCGCAGGCTTGGATAGTCGGTCAGGATGAGCAGGTTGAACGGCCCGGCGTTGATCTGGCTCATGTTGGCCAGCAGGCCGAGGGTGAGGATATCCTGTCCCAAGGCCTGGCGGCGCGCTTCCATGCGCTGGAGGACGTCGGGGTAGATGGCATAGCCGCGGTCGGTCCTGCCCTCGTCGGGCAGTTGGATGTAGACGCCCTGGGCAAAGAGGCTGGTCCGGCCCCAGACGGGCAGGTGGAGGGTCTGCGGCGTCAGGAGGCGGTAGGCCGGCTCCCACGAGACGACAAAGAACTGGAGCAGGCCAAAGAGAAGCACGGCGGCCAAGCTGACCAGCGCGACCCTGCGCCACGGCAGGGCCAGCAGCGCCGCGCCGAACAGGAGGGCGACCGCGGGCAGCGCCGGGGTAAAGGCGCGGGTCTCCTGGTAGATCGACAGGGTGAGGAACAGGTAGCCGCCGGCGATCCAGGCCAAGACGACCCATGCCTCGGGTTTGACGCGGCGCACAGCCTGGCGAAGCGATCCCCGCCGCCTCACGTAGGCGACGATGGCGATGGCCAAGACAATGAGGAAGAGGATGGCGATGGGCGGCGACAGGTGCTCGTTGACCAGCTTGCGCAGGTAGTAGAGGTAGGTATCGACGTCGCCCAGGTTGAGGGTGCGGCCGCGCTGGTCGTCGATGCCATAGCCGTACAGGGTGATGCGCTGGAGGAACTCGGTGATGCGGGCCAGGTACCAGGTGGAGGCCAGGCCGGCGCCCAGGAACAGGGCGGCGAGCCCGTTCGACAGCGGTCCAGAGGGCAGGAGGAGGCAGTAGGCGGTCGCGGCGGCCAATAGCCACCAGGCGAAAAAGAGGGCGTCGCCCAGGTACAGGCCATGGACTGCCTGGCGGTTGGGCAGGTACCAGATGGCCGCCGGCAGCAGGCCGATCAACAGGGCCAGCGCCGCGTTGCGCAGGTAGCGCAGCCACGCTTTTCGATCGCGCAGGGCCAGGATGGCCCGCGCCTGTCTCCATAAGATGGGCAGCAGGCCGTAGAGGAGGATGACGGCCAGGATCGGGCCGGCGACAAAGAGGGCCGACGTCCGCTTGGTCAGGAGGGTCAGGCCCAGGCTCAGGCCGAAGAGAAGGGAGGCGCCCCGCCGCTTAAAGCCGTCGGTGGTCAGCAGCAGGTAGACGGTCAGGGTGGTCATGGCGGCCAGGGCGAACTCGATGTAAAAGTAGCGGGACATGGAGTAGTACATGGGAAAGAGGGCCAGCAGGGCGACGGCGATCAGCCCCAGGGCCGGTCCTCTCCAGCGCCGGCCGATGCCATAGGCGGCGGCCAGGGCGACGGCCAGGTAGAGGATGTTGACCATGGCGGCGACGTCGGGGTCGCGGCCGAACAGCCGGTACATGATGGTCGCCGAGGCGGGAAAGAGGGGGGTGCGCACCGGGTCGCCGACGACGACGGCGAACAGCGACTGGATGGAGGGCTGGCTGAGGAGATGGTGATATTGCAGGCTGCGGGCCAGGTGGCGGGGCTTGTCCCAGCCGGTGGAGGTGACGTTGTCGGTTAGCCACTGCCAGTTGGTCACGGCGTAGAACAGGACGATGGCCCCGATGAGCAGCCACGCACCGAAAAAGCGCCGGCACCTTG
>JAFGOG010000026.1 GCA_016926595.1 Anaerolineae bacterium | reverse complement strand
GTCGGCCGCCGTTGCGGGGCGAACCGAAAGGGAAGGCCGGGAGGGCTGTCCGCCAGCGGCGATGACGTCCAGCCGGGCATGTTCCAGGCACACATACTGGCCGGTGCGCCGGTCGCGATATTGGGGCTTGCCGTCACAGAAAGCGCATTTCACTGTTTCTGTCTTTGATATAGTATCTCCCTGACGACAGGCATGAGCTCGTCATAGCCGAATGGCTTTTGCAGGAAATGGAATCCCCGGGCACGGATGAGCGGCCACTGCGCCCGCTCGTCCATGTAACCACTGCTCATCAGGACCGAAACCCCTGGCTTGCGGGCCAGCAACTGGTCAACCAATCTGACTCCATCCTCATCGGGCAAGACCACATCGCTGAATATCAGGTGGAACTCGCCCTCCTCTTTGTCAAAGAGATCCAGCGCTTCTCGCGCGTTGGCGGCCTCGAATACGACATAGCCACCCGACTGAAGCATCTCAGAGACGGCGGCGCGGACGCCGTCGTTGTCCTCTACGACCAGGATCCGCTGGCCCATACCCTGCCATTCAGCCGGCAACGTGCTCTCTTGGGGCTCGCTTTCCACATCTCCGAGAAAAGCGGGCAGGCAGATCCGGAATGTCGAGCCCTGCCAAGGCGTGCTGCTGATCTCGATCCAACCGTTATGCTGCCGGACGATGCTATTGGTAATCGGCAGGCCCAGGCCGGTCCCTTTCTGTTTGGTGCTGAAAAAGGGCTCAAAAACACGCCTAATGGTTTCCTGGTCCATGCCGACGCCTGTATCCGTTACCGATAGGCAGATAAAGGTCCCGGGGTACGCCCCGGGAAGATGCCGGCTCTGGTCCTTGTTCAGGGTGATGGTTTCGGTTTTGATGGTCAGTTCGCCGCCTTCAGGCATCGCCTGCTGGGCGTTGATCACCAGGTTCATGATGACCTGTTCGATCTGCCCCCGGTCGCCTTTGACGTATCTCGGTCCTGGCTCTAAAAGATCGATCAGGGCAATGCTCTCACCGACGGCCCCCTGGATCATGTCGCGCATATCGCCGATCAGGGTGTTGACATCCAACGGCTTGGGCTCGGGTCCTTCCGGCACGCTGAAGGCCAGGACCTGTTGAGTCAAGATGGCAGCCCTTTCGCCGGCCTGTTTGATAAACTCGATTCTGTGGCGGAGTGGATCCTCCTCGCCCAGCGAGGGCAGGAGGAATGAGCTGTGGGCGATGATGGTCGTCATGAGGTTGTTAAACTCGTGGACGATGCCGGCCACCAGCGCCTGGGCGGTCTCTAATCTCTGCGCCTGGAAAAGCTGGTTCTCCAGTCTTGATCTTTCCCTCTCCATCCGGTGTCTGTAGAGGGCCATGTCGATGGCGATGTGCAGCTCCCTCTCTTCAAAGGGCTTGATGATATAGCTGTATGGCTCGGTGATTTGAGCTCGCTGTAGGGTGCTACTGTCGGCGTAGGCTGTCAGATAGACCACCGGGATGTCATAGCGCTCACGGATCTCGGCAGCAGCCGTTATCCCATCCATGGCTCCCTTGAGCCGGATGTCCATGAGCACCAGGTCTGGGCCCAGCTCGGCTGCTTTTTCGATAGCCTCCTCACCATAGGCCGTGGTGGCACAGACGACATACCCCAGGCTATATAATCTATCCTCCAGCTCCATGACGATGATGCTGTCATCTTCTACAACCAGGATCTGCGCTCTTGCCATGATTACTCACCTCCTTCACCAACCGTGCAGGGAAAGGCAATTCTGTAGGTCGTTCCACCGCTCCTGTCCAGGTCGACGGAACCTTCGATCTGGGCCACAAGCCGGTTCACCAGGTGCAGGCCCAGTGACTCGGTCGTCTCCAGGTCTAGCTCCTCCGGCAAGCCAATACCGTCATCACTGACCACCAAAGCACACTGGCTGCCTTGACCCAGGTGGAGCTGGACCAGGATTTGACCTTGCCGTCCGCCTGGGAAAGCGTGTTTCAGCGCATTCGAAACCAATTCACTAATGATCAGGCCACAGGGGATGGCCGCGTCGATGCCCAAGGGTACCGGATCCACATCCACCTTCAGGCTGACCTGGCCTGCTGTGGCGCCATAGGAACGGTGTAGATAGCTAGCCAAATCTCGGAAATACTCGGCGGCGTCAACCCCTGACAGGTCTTCACTTTGGTACAGCCTCTCGTGGACGAGGGCCATGGATCGGACCCGGTACTGGCTTTCCAGGAACATGCTAAGGGTCTCGGGATCTTCGATCTGTTTGGACTGGAGGTGAAGCAGGCTGGAAATGACCTGGAGGTTGTTCTTGACCCGATGGTGAACTTCTTTGAGCAGGACCTCTTTCTCGGCCAGCGAGGTTTTGAGCTGCTCCTCGGCGCGCTTGCGCTCGGCGAGCTCCCGCTGGGCCTGTTCGTACAAACGGGCATTCTCCAGGGCGGCGGCCGCATGTTGGGCAAAGGCTTCCAGCCGCTGGGCATCGGCCTGCCTGAACTGGCCTGGCCGGCTGCCATCCACGTTCAGGAAGCCGATCGTCTCACCCGCTACCCGGATCGGGGCCGACACGTAGGAACGCAGCTTCTCCCAGCCCGGCCGCAGAATCCACCTGGGATCGCGGGTCGTGTCGTGGACGACCAGTGGCTGGCCGGTACGCGCCATCTGCGTAAAAGTTTGATATTCGGAAACAGGCATGGTCAGGTTATCTATCAGGTCGGCGACTCCCAGCCACTCGTAGCCTCGCCAGCGGACTGCAGAGGCTATGCCGTCCTCGATCAACATGATATTGAACGCATCCCCGGCCACGACCCGCTCCACCTGTACCAGGATGCGGTCCAACACCTCATTGAGGTCCAGGGTGCTGCTTACGACGTCGGCTGCTTCCTGGAGAGCTTGGGTCAGCTCCCGCTGCTCCTGCTCGGCGCGGAAGAGACGGCTGTTCTCCACGGCGACGGCTGCCTGCCGGCCTACAAGGCGGAGCAGGTGGACCTCATCGCGGTTGTAGGCGCTGCCCGACAGTTTTGGCCCCAGGCTGTAGAGGCCTACCTGTTTCGCGCCCACGACCAGGGGGATGACCAATTCAACGCCATGGAGATTGATAAAGGCCAGGGCCTCGGCCGGCAGATCGGATGGAGGCTCGAGGCGCAGGATCGGCTGGTCTGTCTGGCACAGGTGCGCGATCAATGGATGGGTTGCCGGAAGCGCAAGATGGTCAGGCGAAACGTCTGCGCCAACTCTGACGAACTGTTCTCCGTCAGAATCCAATACAGCCAATGTGGCCGAAGCAATCTGTAACCGCTGCGGCAGCTCGTGCGTCAGCATCGCCGCCAATTGGTTGGGGACAATGCTGGTCGCCAGCCGGTCGCTCATCTCTGGCAACAGGCGCTGATAATCCAGCTTGGTGCGGTAGAAGGTGCGGTCGATGGCAGCCTGGACCCGCCGCCGCAACGGGGCAAAGGCCAGGACCATGCCCAGGGTAGCGACGAACACTACGGCCATGTCGTCCTGGCGGCGCAACAGGATCGGGATGAGCAAAGTGAACAGGCGGACCAGGAGCAGGTAGAGACCAGCCAAAAGCACGGTCAGCGTGCCGTAAACCAGGGTGCGGTTGATGATGACTTCGATCTCGAACAGGCGGAAGCGCAGAACGGCCAGGCCAAAGGTGAAGGGGATAAGGCCGATAAAAATCATGGTGAAGGGGTGAGAGAGCAAGGAGTGGCCGCTTAGCAGCAACGGCAGGACATAGCCTGGCATTAGCACGCCACACCCCAGCATCGTCCACCACAGTATCCAGCGCACCTGGGCGCGCGACACCGGGTCACGGGCCGTACGGATCGAACGGAGGCCGGCCAGGATGGCCGTCGTGATCTGCATCAAAGCGACAGCCCAGGAGAGGATGCTGCCGCTCTTCATCGCCCAGATAGGATCCGGCGCCAAGGCCATCCCCAGGGCGATGGTTACCAAGGGGCCGAAAAGCAGAAAGGCTGGCAGCAAGCGGGGGAATCTCTTGATTAGTGGGTGGGGAAGAGGAAAGACCAGGGCAAAGTAACAGACGCTGCCGACGCACATGCTGTAGGTGGCATGCTCGTAGGCCAGTTGAAAGTAAAAGGGCCAGCGCCAGGGCAGCGTGGAAAACTGAAAGTTGTAGGCATCGCCCCAGTATTGGAGGGTCAGCAGCACGCAAAAGAGCATTAGCACCCGGGCAGCCAGCTCGCGTGGCCGTTTGATAAAGACAAAAGCGCCGATGGCAAGACAAGCCAGGGATACCAGGAGCTGCACTGCCCAACGGGCCACAATGGTGCGGAAGGAGATAGGGGCCAGCCGGATCTGCAGGTCTATGATCTCGCCATCGCGAAGGACCTCGTATGGCACGACCCCGCCGCTTGTCCATTCCGGCCCGCGCGGCGCGCCGGCCAGCCACTCGGCGAGGGTATGGCCGCCAGCGCGGACGATCAGATCCCCAGCTCGCAGGCCGCCTTGTCGCCGCTCGAACAGCCACTGGGCATCAAAGCCGCTTGACCGGAAGCTTTCCAGGTTGCCGGTGGCGCCGTCGGCCGGCAACCAGGAATAGACCAGGATCAGCGCTACAGCCACCGGGAAAACGCTGACCAAGGCGGCGGACCACAACCAGATGGAACGGCCGTGGCGCACGATCTAGCCTTCCCTCCGCCGAGCTTGCGGCCGCCTCACCCACCACCAGCCGAAGCGATAGCCGGCATAGGCCCAGATGATGCCCCCGACCGGATCTAGCAGGTTGTGCTGGCCGGTGAACAGGGTAGACAAGACGACGACAATGGCCATTGTGGCCCACAGCCAGCGCAGCTTGGGGCGCCAATCCCACCAGAACAGGGCAATCAGCACGGTGGTGTAGGTGTGGGCGCTGGGGAAAGCGTTGTTCAGGCGGTCGTTGTTGTATATCGAACGCACCAGCTCGACCGGCCAACTATGTCCCACCGGAACAGGCCGTTCCACATAGGTAGGATAGAGCACGAAAACTGTGTAAGCGGTCAGCATAGCGGCCAGCGCAGCCACAACAAAGGCCCGGTAGCGGGCATCGTCCATTCTCCGCGCCGCCCAGATGAATGACGCTACCCACCACGGGATGCACAATAGATAGGGAACAGCCCAGATCGGCCAGAACGGGACCAGCGCATCCCACGGCAAAGACAGAATAACGCCCCCCTTGACGATCCGGTTAATGGGTAAGTACAGCAATGCGACAGCAGCCAGGACGCATAGCCATGCCAGGCGTGCATTGGGGGTCCATGCCTTCGGGGTTGATGACATTTAGCCGCCTAACGCCACCGCTACCAGGGCAATCACGCCGATCACGCCGGTGATGACCAGAGCCGGTGGAAGGGTTTTTTTCAACACTTCACCCTCCTGTCCGGGCAAGCCAGCGGTGCTGCAGCCCAGGATCACCTTGGCCGGGGCGATCATCGAGCCCAGCGCGCCGCCCGTCGTTTGGGCGCCCAGGACGATCAGGGCGTTGATGCCCAGCACGACTGCCGCCTGCTGCTGCAACGGAGCAAAGACCACATTCGAATTGGTGTTGCTGCCGGTCATGAAAGCACCTAACAGGCCGATAAAGGGCGCCACAAGTGGGTAGGCAGAGCCTGCCACCCGGCCCAACCCTTCGGCCAGGACGTAGGTCATGCCGCTATAGTCCATCGCCACGGCGAAACCGACCATGGTAGCGATGCCGATCGACGACGGCACAGCGCTGCGCACAGTCTGGCGCGCGATACGGCCGACCACGCCGGGGGCATAGTGACCGGTCCGGCGGAAGAGAAGGAACGATACCAGGGAGACGTAGGCCAACAGCGCTCCAGCATGGCCGAACAGGCTGATCGTCCGGCCCAGCCCGGCTGGCGTCGTCCAGCCGTAGCTGGTGCTGACCTCAGGCAGAGGAACCCGGATCTGGACTTGGTTCAGCACTTGATGGAGCCACGGCCACAGCTCGGCGGCGGCCACGACGACGAACAGGATCAGGTAAGGGACCAGAGCCAGCCGCAGCGACAGGCGCGGGGGGTCCGACGCCGGGACAGGAACATCTGCGTGCAGCTCCTCTTCGGCCCGCCGCTGATAGCGCGACAGGCGGGCTATCAGCGCCCCAACGGCCAGCCCGGCCAGCCCGGCCACAAAGCCGGCCAAGGTCCACAGGCCGCTGACCGCCAAAGCCGTCTGGACGGTCACCATCACTACAGTCATCAGCAACAGTGCGGGCGCACCCTGGCGGACCGAATGCCAGCCGCGGTAGACCCACACGGCGCCGATGCCGCAGCCGAGGCAGGCGATCGCTAGAAGCACAGCCGACCAGGGCGCCAGGTCCAAGCCTGGCAGATCGGTGGCGGCCATCAGCGCCTGGAAGGACGACGACATGCTGCCAAAGGTCACCGACCAGGAATGGCCGATAGCCACCGAGGCGACCGCCACCAGGGGCGGAAAGCCGAGGCCGATCAGCAGCGGCGCGACGACGGCTATCGGCACGCCAAAGGCGGCTACCCCCTGCAAAAACGAGCTAAAGCCCCAGGCCAGCAGCAGGAGCTGCATGGTCGGATCGCCGGTCAGGCGGGAGATCCCGCGGCCGGTGACGGCGATCGCTCCGGCCTCGTCCACCACGCGGTAAAGCACCAACGCCATCCAGATGATGTACAGCACGAACAGGCTGAGCAGCATGGCCTGCACTTGCGAATAGAACAGCGCTTTCGGCCCGGCGCCAAAGCGCAGCCAGGCTATGGACAGACCCACCACCCAACCGGCCAGGCCAGCCCTGTTTCCTCCCCAACGAAAGCCAACCATCAGGACCAAGACGACGGCTATCGGCGAGAAGGCGAGCATCCAGTTCAACAGGTTGACAGGCAGCGTCTGCATATCTATGTCGCCTGTTCCGTACCCTCAAGCGGCGCGCGACAGGAATCGGTTCCTACCATCGCTCGTACCGCACCAGCTCATCCAATGCCTTGCGCTGCTTCGGCCCAGGCCGATCGGCCGGGTAGCCCAGCGGTGTGAATGCGATCGGCTCCACCTCTTCGGGCAGACCCAGCACCTGGCGGGCGGCGACCGGGTCAAAGGCGGCGATCCAACAGGTGCCCAGGCCCAGGTTGGTGGCGGCCAGGACCAGGTGATCCATGGCAATGGCCACGTCGACGTCGGTATAGTTCCTACCGTCCATCCGCACCCAGCCACTGGCTGGGACGCCGCAGATACACACGATCAGCGGCGCCTGGGTGAACCATGGCCGAGGGTAGATTTGCCGCAGCTCGTGCTCGCAGCCATCGACGTGGACGACGATCAGTTGGAACGGCTGGCAGTTGGCGGCAGTGGGCGCCAGCCGCGCGGCCTCGAGCACCTGATGCAATTTCTCTTCCTCAACCGGATCGGGTTTGTAAGCACGCACACTATATCTCGCCCTGATCAGCTCCGAGAAATCCATGTCATAACTCCTTCCCGAACGCCTGACTCACAATTCCAGGCAGGTTCCGACCCCCTTGTCCACTGCCCGCCGATAGACGAGCGGGGCCACGGCCATGTCGTCCGTGGCGATGCCCAGGTTGGCGGTCATGGTCCGCTCGGCGGGCGACGTCCGGCCCGGTTTGCGGCCGGCTACGAGCTCGCCCACCTCGGCATAGACCGGCGGGATGTCCTGGAAATAGCCGGCCTGCTGATAGTAGCGGAGCTGCGGCAGGTCGTCGGTGCAGAATTTATCGGCCTCGTTCAGGGCGTCGCGGTGCCAGTAAGAGTCGTAATCGACCAGCGAGGCAAATGCCCCTTCATCCAGCCAGCCAGCCTGGATGGTGGCGTGCGGCACCTTCAGGATCGGCCCGGCAGTGACAACCAAGTCACAACCGGTCACCGCCTGGCGTGGGGCGTCGGCCACGATCACTTCCAGGTCAAAGCGCGCGCTCATTTCTTCGGCATAGCCCCAGGCCGCGTCGGGCACCGAGTCGTAAGCCATGACCCGCCGCAAGGGAAAGAGGACGTTCAGCGCCTCGACGTTGGTCCGGCCCTGCACACCACAGCCGAGAACGCCGACGACCGCCGACTCGGGCTTGGCCAGGTAACGGGCGGCGACTGCCGTCGCCGCGCCGGTGCGCATGGCGGTGATCCAGGTGCAGTCCATGACCGCCAGCGGCAGGCCGGTGTCGGGATCGTTGAGGATCAGCAGGCCGTTGATGTAAGGCAGCCCTAGCTGCTGGTTTCCCGGGTAGCCACTGACCCACTTGACCCCGGCCGAGCCGAGGGCCGGGATGTAGGCCGGCATGGCGTGGATAAAGTTATCGCCGCCGCCAGGGTGGATGCCCGGCTTGGGCGGCATCTCTATCCGGCCTTCCCCTTTTTCACGAAAGGCGGCCTCGACCGCGCCGACGATCTCGGCCATGGTCAGCCCGACGGCGATCACATCGGCTTGGGACAGATAGAGCAGCTTGGTCATTGGGTCATTCGCTCCAACGCTTGGGCCAGATCGGCGATAATGTCGCCGGGGTCCTCGATCCCCACGCTCAGGCGCACCAGCCCGTCACCGATGCCCAAGGCGGCCCGGACCTCGGGCGCGACATATCGGTGCGAGGAGTGGGCAGGGTAGAGGGCCAGGCTGTAGACGTCGCCCAGGGTGGTAGCCGGCAGGACTAGCTCCAGCGCCTCCATGAAATGAAAGACCTGGGCCTGGGCTGCGCCGCGTAGGTCAAAGCTGACCATCCCGCCAAAGCCTCGCCCGCCGAACAGCCGCGCCGCCAGTTGGTGCTGAGGGTGATCGGGCAGGCCGGGGTAGTTGACGCGGCTTATGGCCTGGTGGTTGACCAGCCACTCGGCCACAGCCTGGGCGTTGGCGCAGTGCTGGCGCATCCGCAGCGGCAAGGTCTTGAGGCCGCGGAGGGCCAGCCACGCCTCCTGTGGGCCCAGGTTGGCCCCCAACAGCTTTTGCAGCTCACGCACGTCGTGGCCGCGCGCTGTCGAGCAGGCAACCACGCCTGCCATCAGGTCGCCGTGGCCACCCAGGTACTTGGTTGCCGAGTGAAGGACATAGTCGGCGCCACAAGCCAGTGGGCGGAAGAGGTAAGGGCTGGCAAAGGTGTTGTCCACCAGCAGGACAGCTCCGGCGGCGTGGGCGATTTCGGCCAGGGTGGGCACATCGGCCACCTTCAGCAGCGGGTTGGAGACGATCTCACACAACAAGGCTGCTGGTCGCTCGCCTGCAACAGCATCAGCCACCTGATCGAGGTTGGTTATGTCCACAAAGCAGACGCGGACGCCTTGGGCGGCGAACACCTTGTCGAGCAGGGCGTAGGTTGCGCCGTACAAGTCGGCGGCCGAGACGACCACCGCGCCATCGCGCAGGCCCGCGCCCAACAGGGCGGCGTGGATGGCAGCCATACCCGAGGCAAAGGCAATCGCATCCTCGGCCCCTTCCAGCACGGCCACCGCCTGCTCAAAGGCAGTGACCGTTGGGCTGCCGTAACGGGGGTAGACATATCCGGCCCGCTCCCCGGCAAAGACGCGATCCAGATCGTCCATCTCGTCGTAGAGGTAGCCGACGGAGGGATGGATCGGGGTGCTCACCGGGTCAAAATCGGGCCTCGGCGCGCGTTCGCCAGCGTGGACCGCCTGGGTAAAGACACTCCTGTTCCTTAGCAACATGACTACTCCGCTGTGTCTTGTCAATGCTTCCCTAGCAACACGAAAGGGTTCGCTTTGCTCGCAACAAGAGCAGAGCGAGGGATCATTTGCGGTTCGCAGTCCTATTATACCGCAATTGCCGCAAAAAAGCAAAGAGCACTACCGGCGGCTGGGCCTTGACGGCACGACTGTCACAAACAGGTACTCCCGCCGCCCCAACACAGCCGCTATGGCGGCGCCTCGGAGCCGCTCGACGGACCGGGCCTGGGCGTCGTAGCGATAGCCGGCGGCATTCAAGGGCGGACTGAGGCTCACCCGCACCGGGTCGGGGCCGCGGTGGTAGTAGAGCGCCGCAGTAGGGCCGATCACCCGGTAGCCGGGTTGGGCAGTCTCCAGGCCGAGAAGCTCCTGCCAAAAGCCCGCCAGCAATTCGTGCCGATCGTCCTCAAAGAGGACCGGCACCCCCTGCTGCGCCACGTACAGGCTGCCCCAACGCTCCGCCAGGCCGTCCCAGGTCCGGTCAGGCTCGCCATGATTGGCATCCAGAAGCGCCTGTGCTACACCCCGCGACGTGACCAACTTGCCGCCCTGGGCCAGCCAGCCGCGCAGGGCGTCCAGATCGCCAGGATGGAGGTATTCACTCCCCGGCGACACCACGACAACTGCCTTTACCCTCTCCAACGACCAGCCGCGCAGTGAATCGACGACCGCGGTGTTGACATTCTCCTTGGCCAGGATCGCCAGCCGGGGAAAGGGCTGGCCCTCCAGCCGGACCGCTTCTCGAGCTGCGCCGATCCGCTGGTAGGCCGCGGCCGGCGGCGCCAAAACCAGCACATCGGGCCGTTGAGCCGGCGCAGCCATCAAGCGGCGCAGCGTGGGCAGGGCTACCGACACCCTGGCGAACATGGTCTCTATGTCGTAGGCGGTCGGGTGGGTGTCGTTGTACAACCCCTGCTCCTTGACGTTATAATTCCAGTAGGCGATGCCGCGCAGATCGCCGCCGCCCTGGCGCACCAGTAAGGCCAGGTACAGGCCGTTAGCCACGGCATCAGAGACGGTGCCGGGATCGGAGCTGGCCTGGCTCAGCCCCCAGCGGTTGGCCGCGGCCCACAGCCATACCGGCTTGCCGTAGCGCGCCGAATAGAGGCCGACAGAACGGGCCAACAGGAACAGGCCGTTTAGATCGCCGTCGCTCAAGGCGACGTTGGGCAGACCGTCACGGGGATAGGCGTCAAAGGTGACCACAAAGTTGGAAGGCGTGTCGCGGAACAGCGCCTCGACGTCGGGCAGGGTAAAGGCCAAGCGCGCCTGGGCGCCGTCGAACGACATGGTCACCGGCAGATCGGGGTGGATATCGCGCCACAGCCCAGCGCTAAAAGCCGCATATTCTACTACGTAGCGCGATTGGAACTCGCCCAGCAGCCGCTGGCGCTGTGGGTCATCGCCCACGCCGGCAAAGTCAAACCCGTATCGCCGCCGGAACTCAGCCTCGGCCGAGGAGGAATAGTCGCCGCCGATCGGCTCGTCGGCCAGGTTGAGCATCATCAGCAGGTCGTCGTAGGGGCGGACGAACTCGGCGTCGATCCAGCGGTAGTAGGCCGCGATGTCGCGGCGGTAAGCTGGCGCGTAGAAGGAGGCGCTGACACCACCGCCAAAGATGTCGAGCGGCCGGCCCTTGGCGTCGAGACGCAGGCTGTCGGGATGGCGGCTGTTCCAGCCGGCGCCCATCTGGATCTGGTAGCCAACCGGCAGGACGGCCTTGACGCTGACAGCGCGGCAGGCAGCCAGCATCCGGTGTTGGGCCTCGACCATGGCCACGGCCGCCTCGTGGCGGGGGTCGGCGGGGTCCAGGTAGGCCTCGTAGACGGCGTAGGACAGGCCCGGCTCGACCTTGGCTGGGTCCACCTCGCCGGGGTTATTGTGCCCGATCCAGACGACGTTGGCCCCGGCGCGGGTTACACGGCGGACCATGATCTCCATGTCGGCCGCCGATTGCTCAGGATAAGCCTCCATCGCCCAGCCGGCGTAGTAGGCTGGCAGCGCCGCAGGGCGCACCTCAGCAGCCGGGCTGGGGAGCATCGACGTCGAAATGAGCGCGCCGAGCAGGATCAGGTTAGCCCACAATGTGCGTGAAAGTCCCCCTCAAAAAACAGATAAAAGCATTCTAGCCTCGCAACCAGTTTCTGTCAACCCATGGCTTGAGGTGATTACGAATCTCGCCTGCTCTGGGGCGGGGATGGTGCGCGGGCGAAAATCTGTAGGTAATACCCAAAATGGTATCATTTGACATTACACAAATATGGTGGTAGACTTGCGAAGTATATCGCCGACAAGCACTTGACCCGGGCTTTTGGCTTTGTGACTCGATCTCATGATTGACCATATCCAGAATTACCGTGGCCGCGCAGGCGCCACGAAGGATGGTACCTTCCAGAGGTGATCATGGAGCAGTCATCGCTCATCGGTTCCCGACTCGGTAAATACGAGATCCGCGCCCTCGTAGGACGTGGCGGCATGGGCATAGTTTACGAGGGTTGGGATCCTCTGCTCGAGCGCAAGGTCGCCATCAAAGTTCTGGCTCCACACCTGGTCTGGGAGCAGGATTTCGTCGAACGGTTCCTGCGCGAGGCTCGGGCTGCCGCACGAATAAAGCATCCTAACATTGTGACTATTTACGACGTCGGCCGTGAGGGCGGCTGGTACTATTACGTCATGGAGTATCTCGACGGCCAGTCGTTGGTCGACATGATCCGCGCCCGGGGGGCGCTTTCAGTCCACGAGGTGATTGCTATTCTCCATCCCCTGGCCAATGCCCTCGACTCTGCCCACCATTCCGGATTGGTCCACCGTGACGTCAAGCCGGCGAACGTCATCATCGATCATAACGGACGGGTCACGCTCACCGATTTCGGCATCGTCCGCGCCGCCCAAGAGACACGGCTGACGCTGTCGGGCAGTGTGGTCGGCACACCCGTTTACATGTCGCCTGAGCAGATCAAAGGGCTGGCTGTCGATGCTCGCAGTGATCAATACAGCCTGGGGATTGTCGCTTACGAGCTATTGAGCGGCTTGGTTCCCTTTAAAGCGGACAGCACGCTGGCTCTCATGTACAAGGTCGTACACGAGCCGCTGACCCCCATCCGCAACATCCGGCCTGATCTGCCTCCAGGCGTCGAACAGGTGCTTGCGAAGGTGCTGGCCCGGGAGCCAGGCGATCGTTATAGTTCTGCCACTGCGTTTGTCGACGATCTGGCTCAGTTTGCTGAAGAGCAGCCGATCCCCACCACCGGCCCTGTCCGCGCCCCGCAGATACCCATGGCGCCCAAGCCCGTGACCGACCGGTTGCCCGGCCTCATTACACCCGACACAGCCGGCCCGGCTGCCGCTTCCCTTCCGATCGGGGCGGCTCCATCCAACATCGTCAAGCCGCCAGTACCCGCGGAATGGGACCCAGGGGCCAGAGCTGCGCCAGCGCTCGCAGATGTCCCAGGTCGGCGCGTCATCCAGCTCCGCCGTGTGCCGGCCTGGATCTGGGGAGTGGCCGCGCTGGCCCTGCTCGCAATCGTCGTCGGGGTGGTGTGGATGGGAAATGGCAATCGCGATACTGCTGTTTCCCAGGCATCGGCTGAGGCCAGCGCTCCGGTTGTATCACTGGCCGCGAGCGATAGCACTGCCAGCCCGGCGGCGCCCACCACAGCAGCCTGGACGGCCACTCCTAGCCCGACCCCCGAGGCAGCAGTCACCTTGACCTTTACCCCGACACCCTCTCGGACGCCGACGCGGACGCCGGCGCCGACGCCCTCTCGGACGCGGACACCTACACCCACATTCACGCCCACAGCCACCCATACGCCTACCCGGGTTCCCAGCAGGCCCCGAGGGTCCACAAGCACCATAGCGCCGCCGCCACCCGACCGGAAGTGGTCGGCGGTTCGCGGCGGGGAAACCACCGACACGCAAGTGGCCGCGGTTACCTTTGGCGGGACGCTCTACGTGTTCAGCAAGGGCATCAGCGACAAGCTTATCTATGTCAATTCTACTGCAGATGGGGCGAATTGGGCCGGTGCATGGCCCATGGCAGGCGGCCGCACTACCGACGCCGCCGTATCCGCGGCGGTGTTCAACAACCGGCTCTATCTGTTTAGCAGGGATATTGCCGATAGGCGGATCTATGTAGCCTCGACCGCCAACGGGGCAAGCTGGAGCGGATGGACTCTGCTATCGGCTGACGCCGTGACCGATGCTCCACTGGCCGTCACCACCTTCCAGTCGCGGCTCTATGTATTCGGCAAAGGCATTGGGAATCAAAGGATTTACGTCAATTCGACCAGCACAGGGTCAAGGTGGACTGGATGGGTGGAGGTGCCGGGCGGCGGCTTGACCAACTCGGCATTGGCAGCGTCGACTTTGGCTGACAAGCTCTATCTCTTTACTCGTGGCCTTGACAACCGGATCTATGTGAACAGGACGAGCGACGGGTCGAGCTGGCGCGGCTGGCTAAGGATGTCCGGCGACAGAAGGACCGATGCCCCACTGGCCAGTGCTATCTTTGACTCGCGGGTGTATGTGTTTGCCAAAGAGGCAAGTGGGCAAGAGATCTATTTTAACTCCAGGGCCGACACCACCGATTGGGCGGCATGGGCGGAGGTGCCGGGGGGCGGGCTGACCAACTCGGCGTTGGCGGCAGCGACCCTTAACGACAAGCTTTATCTCTTTGCCCGTGGCGTCGATAACCGCGTCTATTTGAACAGGACGGGTGATGGGTGGAAGTAGACGGGCGCCCTTGAAACCCACGAAATTCCCGACCACTACGACCGCTTACTGACGACTCGCAAGCGTTTCCCCGGCAATCGCCCCAAGGCTGGCGGCAAGAGCTGATCCGGATCGCCTGCAACTCTGCCGTTGAAAACCTGCCAATCACCTCGTTTTGCGCTACGCCGCTCACGGCTCCGCCCTCCGCGGTCGCCTGGTTGTTAGCCCTCTCAAGCATGCTGCGCCGCAAGCCCCACACCACCTGCGGGCAATAACCAAATGACTTTTGTCATGGTCGAGGAAGTGACGGACAGCACTTTTGCGGGCGGCTATTCCCTGGTATGATGGATGGGTCTAGCCCTACCGCAGGTTTTCCAGCCTGCGGTAGGGTTGGGCGAGTAGGAACGGAGGGAATGTAAAATGAAGAGCGTGTTAAAGACAGGGGGCATCCTGCTTGTCGCCGCCTGTGTCATTGGAGCCGTCCTCTTTTTTGTGGCGGGGCCCAGGCCACGCGCTACGGCGAACGACGTAACTGCAGCCGCGACGGCGGTGGTCAGCCGGGGCAGCATCGAGCAGACGATCAGCGCTACGGGCAACGCGGCAGCCGAACAGCAGGTCACCCTGGCCTTTGGCTCCAGCGGCCGGATCGACGAGGTGCTGGTCGAGGAAGGCCAGCAGGTCAAGGCCGGGGACGTCCTGGCCCGCCTGGACACGAGGTCGCTGGAATGGCAGGTGGCCCGCGCCCAGGCCAGCCTGGACACTACCCAGGCCCGGCTAAAGCAGACACAGCGACCGGCCGGCGCCGAAGAGCTGGCCTCGGCCCAGGCCGCGGTGGACAGCGCCATCGCCAGCTATGAAAAGGTGAAAGCCGGCCCGACCAAGGAAGAGCTGGCCTCGGCCAGGGCGGCAGTGGACAGCGCCGCCGCCAGCTATGAAAAGGTAAAAGCCGGCCCGACCAAAGAGGAGCTGGCTTCAGCCAAAGCGGCGCTCGACAGCGCCCGGGCCTCGCTGGAGCAGGCCCAGGCCGCCTACGACCAGGTCAAGGACCGGCCAGACATAGCCATGCTGCCACAGGCGTTGAACCTGCAGACCGCCACCAACGAATATGAGCGGGCCAAAGCCAACTATGAATCCACAGCCAACCACCCTACACCCAGCGAGCTGGCGGCGGCCAAGGCACAGGTGAGTCAGGCCGAGGCCAGCCTGGCCCAACTGCAAGCGCGGCCAACAGCGAGCGAGCTGGCGGCAGCCAAGGCGCAGGTGAGTCAGGCCGAGGCCAGCCTGGCCCAATTGCGGGCGCGGCCGACGGCCGAAGAGATCGCTGTGGCCCAAGCCCAGGTGGACGAGGCGGCCATTGCCCTGGACCAGGCCAAATCTCAACTGGACGACGCCGTGCTCACGGCGCCCTTTGACGGGGCCATACTCAGCGTGCAGGCCCGCGGCGGCGAATGGGCGACGCCAGGGACGCCGGCCATCAGCCTGGTGGCCGGTGGGTCGCTGCTGCTAAAGGTGAACGTGGACGAGGTAGACGTGCCCCAGGTCAGCGCGGGGCAGACGGCCCATCTGCGCTTCAACGCCCTGAAGGGCGACCAGATTGCCGGGACGGTGACGCACGTCGCCCTGGCGCCGAGCAACATCGGCGGCGCCGTGGCCTATGGGGTAGAGATTCGCTTCGATCCAGGCCAGCTTCCGGTACGGCTGGGCATGACCGCCGAGGTAGAGATCGTCGTGGCCAGCGCCGACGACACACTGCTGGTCCCGAACCGGGCCGTCACCGCCGACCGGGAGGCAGGCCGCTACTATGTCACCCGCCAACGCGCCGACAGCTCGACTGAACGGCTGGAGGTGCAGATCGGCCTGCGGGACGGGCAATACACGCAGATCCTGGCAGGTCTGAACGAAGGCGACCGGTTGGCGCTGCCAGAAGTTCCCACCCAGAGCACCAGCTCCCAGTATAGCGGCCCGTTCGGCGGGATGATGAGGCAAGGTGGGCAATGATCGAGCTGGCACAGATCACCAAAGTTTACCAAATGGGAACCATCGAGGTCCACGCCCTGCGCGGGGTATCGTTGCAGATCGACCAGGGCGAGTTTGTGAGCATCATGGGGCCGTCGGGGTCGGGCAAGTCGACGCTGATGAACGTGCTGGGCTGCCTCGACGCGCCCACCGAGGGCAGCTACCGCCTGCACGACCAGGACGTGGGCCGGTTGAACGACCGGCAGTTGGCCCACATCCGCAATAAAGAGATCGGCTTTGTCTTTCAGCAGTTCAACCTGCTGCCCCGCACCCCGGCATTGCGCCAGGTGGAACTGCCGCTGCTGTACGCCGGCGTGGGCGGGGGTGAGCGCCACAAGCGGGCGCGGGCAGCGCTGGAGACGGTCGGCCTGGGCGACCGGACGAGCCACAAACCTGACGAACTGTCGGGCGGCCAGCAGCAGCGGGCGGCGATCGCCCGGGCGCTAGTGACCCGGCCGAGCATCATCATGGCCGACGAGCCGACGGGCAACCTGGACAGCCGGTCGGGCCAGGAGATCCTGGCCATCTTTGACCAGCTTAACGCCCAGGGCATCACCGTGATCTTTGTGACCCACGATCGCGAGATCGCGGCCCACAGCCGGCGGGTGATCCGTCTCCACGATGGGCTGATCGAGAAGGATGGGGCGCTATGAACATCCTGGAGAGCTTGCGCACGGCCGCGGGCGGCCTGGCGACAAACAAGCTGCGCGCCGCCCTGACCATGCTGGGCATAATCATCGGCGTCGCCTCAGTGGTGACCCTGTTGTCGGTAGGCCAGGGAGTGCAGGAGAGCGTGACCAGCCAGATCGAGAGCATCGGCTCGAACCTGGTGTTTATCACTGCCGAGCAGCCAGAGGACTCGACCCGACCGGCGTACGTGACCTCGGCCGACGCCGATGCCCTGGCCGACCCGTTCAACGCCCCGTCGCTGGTGGCCGTAGCGCCGGTCATGAACGGCCAACTGAGGGTGGCCTATGGCGAAAACGCCACGAACCTGACCGTCACCGGCACCAACAGCCAGCACACCAGGGTGCGCAATCTGGAGCCAATCCTGGGCGGATTGCTGACCGAGGCCGACCTGGCCGACCAGGCGCGGGTGGCGGTGCTAGGCTGGACAGCCTATTCCGAGCTGTTTGCCGACGGCGACTATCCGGTAGGGCAGACGATCACCATTAACGGCGTGCAGTTCGAAGTGGTAGGGGTGCTGAAGGAACAGGGCGGTCTCGGCAACGAGGACGACAGCGTTTATGTGCCGCTGACCACGGCCCAGTCGCGCTTTTTCACCCAGCGCACCCTGTCGGGCGAGTGGCCGGTGGCGGCGATCTATGCCAGCGTGGCCGACGAAAGCCAGGTGGACACCGCCATCGAGCAGATCACAAGCCTGCTCCGCGAGCGCCATGCGATAGCGCCGGATCACGCTGACGACTTTCGGGTAACCAGCCAGCAGGCGATCCTGGACGTAGCCGACCAGATCACCGGCATCCTGACCCTTTTCCTGGGAGCGATCGCCGGCATCAGCCTGCTGGTCGGCGGCATCGGCATCATGAACATCATGCTCGTATCGGTCACCGAACGGACCCGTGAGGTAGGCATCCGCAAAGCAGTAGGCGCCACCCGGCGCGACATCCTGATCCAGTTCCTGCTGGAAGCGATCGTGCTAAGCTTTGTTGGCGGCCTGGTAGGCATCATGCTGGGGATGACCGGCGCAAGCCTGATCTCCAACCTATCGTCTGAGCTGGCGACTAGCGTGACGGCGAGCACGGTGGCGTTGGCAGCCGGCGTGGCCAGCGGAGTGGGGTTGGTGTTTGGCACCTACCCGGCCATGCGCGCGGCGAGGCTGCGGCCCATCGAGGCGCTGCGCTACGAGTAGCCGCAGGGTAGGGCCTTGGCCGATTTGGGAATTTACGGTATACTAGCGCTATGGATCAATCGTCGGCCAGGCGGGATGCGCTGCGCATCTTTCGCCTGGTGCTGGCCGTCAAACTGGCCTTCTTTGGACTGACATTCCTGACGATCCTGGGCCTTGGAGGCCCAGCCCGGCTGGGGCTGTTGCTACGCGCCGGCCCGACGCTGCTGCTGGCGATGTTGGTGCTGCCCCCCTGGCTGGAACGGGCGCTGGGCCGTCGTTTCCTGGCAGCAGGGCTGGGGTTGGACGTGTTGATCGAGAGCCTGGAGTCTGCCTCGGCATTCTTTGACCTGCAAGGGCTCTGGATGTCGCATCTGAATCTACCCAGCCAGATGACTCAGCACCTGGCAGAAGGGTCACTGGTCGAGCCCTTTTTTTTCCTGCTCATCCCCCTGGTGCTGTTGGCGTGGGGCTATGGCCGGCGGGGGGCGTTGTGGGGCAGCACGTGGGCCACGGCCCTGCACCTAGGCATCGGTTTGTGGGGCCTGCAGCAGGACATCCTCGCCAGGCGTTTCTTCTTGGGGGCATTCCTGCGCATCGTTCTGCTGTATGCCGTGCCGCTGATGGTCAGCATCCTGGCGCAACGCGAACGGCGCCAACATGCCGAGCTGGAAGCCGCGTACAAGCGGCTGCACCGGCACGCCGCCACGGTGGAGCAGCTGGCGGTCAGCCGCGAGCGGAACCGGCTGGCCCGCGACCTGCACGATACGTTGGCTCATTCCCTGGCAGCGATCGCCGTCCAACTGGAGGCGCTGCGCACCCTGCTGGTCCACGACGCCGAGGCAGCGGAAGGAACGGTGGACGACCTGCTGCACCTGGCGCGGAGCGGCCTCGATGACTCGCGAAAAGCGATCCAGGCGCTGCGGACCGACCGGCTGGAGACGCTGGGCCTGGTTGGCGCGGTGCGGGACATGCTCCAGCCGTTCCAGGCGCGGACCGGCATCCAGGCCAATCTGAGCGTGGCCGGCCAGGAACCAGATTTGACCGGCGAAGAGGCCCAGGCGCTGTTCCGCATCGCCGAGGAGGCGCTGACCAACGTGGAGCTGCACGCCGCCGCTCAGAAAGCAGCCATTCGACTGGCCTTTGGCAGCGACCGGATCGACCTGGAGATCCAGGACGACGGCGTCGGCTTTGACCTCGGCGCCGTCGATCCAGACCGGTATGGGTTGACGGGGATGCAGGAGCGGGCGGCGATGATCGGAGCGACGCTGGAGGTCAGCAGCAGGCCGGACGGCGGGACCAGGGTGCGGTGCACCCTGCCGAGGTGATGGGGCATGAATCCGATCCGCGTTCTGCTCGTCGACGACCAGGAGATCGTCCGCCAGGGGCTGGCGACGATCCTGAAATATGCGCCGGGCATCCAGGTGATCGGCGAGGCGGGCGACGGCCTGGAGGCGGTGGCCTTGGCGCAGGCGCTGCGACCCGACGTGATCCTGATGGACCTGAAGATGCCCCGCCTGGGCGGCATCCCGGCCACCCGGCGCATCCGTGCGGCGCTGCCCGAGACCCGGGTGATCATTCTGACGACGTACGACGCCGACGATCTGGTCTTTGAAGGGATCAAAGCCGGGGCGCAGGGCTATCTCCTCAAGGATACAGCAGGCGAGGCGTTGGCCGAAGCGATCCGCGGCGTGGTACAGGGCGAGTCGCAACTGGATCCCAGCGTGGCGCGCAAAGTACTAGACGAGTTTCAGCGGCTGGCTGCACAGGCTCCCGCCTGGTCCGTCCCAGCGGCGGCCGGGGATGGGCTTGGCCAGGAATTGGAGGTTGAGCCGCTCACCCCGCGGGAGGAGGAGGTGATGCGCCTGCTGGTGGAAGGGTTGTCGAACAAAGAGATCGGGGCGCGGCTGCACCTGACCGAGGGGACGGTCAAGAACTATGTGAGCGCCATCATCGCCAAGCTGCAGGCCAACGACCGGACGCACGCGGTGGTCACGGCGCTGCGGCGGGGGTTGGTAAAACTGTGAGGGCTAGATGAGCTTGGGAGCAATGACCAGCCGCACTTTTGCCGGCGCAGAGGACCTGCGCCACATCGTCGACCTGCTGCTCAGGGTCAGACCAGCGGAACGGATCGCCGACTATCCGAGTCCCACTGACTTGAATGAGTTATTATCCTTGCCGGCCGTCCAGGCCAACACGCGGTTCTGGTCTGACAAAGAGCAGATCATTGCCTTTGCGCTGGTGGATCCGTACAATAACCTGTTGTTTGAGTGTCAAGGGGCTACCCCTGATCTTCAATCGGAAATAATCAACTGGGGGGTAGAGTGTATCAGGCGCAAGCCGCACAGGGCAGAAGAACCGTTGACCTTGGACGCCAGTTGCCGCGAAGAGGACAGCGACCGCATTGCCCTGCTAGAGCAACACGGATTTGTCAGGCAGCCCGTGCGCAGCCTGCGCCTGGCCCGGCCTGTGCGCGAGCCGATCCCGCCGCCAACCTGGCCGGGCGGTTTCGAGATCCGTACCCTGAAGGGGCGCGACGAAGTTCAGGAATGGGTCCAGCTCCATCGCGCCGCGTTTGGCACAGAGCAGATGACGGTCGAAGAGCGGTTGGCGATGATGAGCGGCACGGACTATGATCCTGATCTAGACCTGGTCATGGTCGGGCCTGACGGCCGGCTGGCGGCCTACTGCATGTGCCAGATTTTCCGGGAAGAGAATGCGCGGACGGGACGAAATGAAGGGTACACCGACCCGGTAGCGACCCATCCGCAGTACCAGGGACGCGGACTGGCAAAAGCATTGCTGTCGACAGGGTTGCGCCTGCTGCAAAAGCGTGGGGTAGAAACCGCAATCATGGGAACGAGCAGCGAAAACGAAAAGATGCAGCGAGCGGCAAAGGCGGTGGGGTTTCGTATGGAATCCGCGACGGTCTGGTTTGCCAAACCGGTCTAGAGGTTGGGACATTGAGCTGTCATAGCACCAAGGCTTTGGGGGGCGAGCATGATAACGATCCGCTGCTATCAAGAAAATGACGCACAAAGCGTTGGCAGGCTGATCGCAGACACGTACGGCGAGTTCAACCTTTCTTTCGCGCCACCCGAGGAAAGGGGCCCGTTCCTGGGCCCATTCCAGCACGCCAGGTCGGCAGAGAAGGCGCATCGAGACGCCATCAGCGAGGTCATCAGGGCGCCCATGGTCTATGTGGCGGAAGAGGACGGAGAGGTGGTGGGCGTACTAAGGGGGAGAAGGGAAAGGCTGGCCAGCCTGTTTGTGAGAGGGGACCAGCAGCGGCGGGGGATCGGGCGGAGACTGGTGGAGCGTTTCGAGCAGGAGAGCCTCGAGCAGGGGACAAGGGTGGTGCGTGTAGCGGCTACGCTGTACGCAGTCCCGTTCTATCTGGCCCTGGGCTACAGGAGGTCGACAGGGATACGCACAGGATGGAGCTTTGAGGGGAGAGGGCTGAAAGTGCAGCCCATGAAAAAGATCCTGGAGAAGAGCTGATGCAGGGTGT
>JAFGOG010000232.1 GCA_016926595.1 Anaerolineae bacterium | reverse complement strand
TGCAATTTGAACCAGACCTGTGATCGGCGAAGCTTGCTTGCGGTATCTGTAATTATATCATAGCCACGTGGGAGGGGCAAGTCACTAAAGAGGGGCTTGGCCGAGCGTCTTTTACAATTCTGCCTGGCAGGTCCACGCGCAAGGGGCAAGGACGTGTGGCAGCGCGTTTTTTTGCCAGGCATCACCAGTCGCGATGCAGATCAACGAACGCCGGGACATGCCCGGCGTTCCCTTCTGGCAGTGCAACTATTGGGAACACATCATCCGCATGGTGCTGACGAACCCACCGTTCGGCAAGAAGAACAGCGTCACCTACGTCACCGACGAGGATGAGCTGCGCCGCGAGTCGCCGGCCATCGTGCGCGACGATTATCGTGGAGGACTTGGCACGCTGGAGCAGTTTCGGGAGATTGCGGAGGATTTGTAGGTCGCCCACTACTCTGGAAGCTGCGTAAAAGATAGGTCTGCTAGCCAATCCGGCATTGCCCGCTTGGCCGATGCGCCACCGGGCGGGCTTGATTATAATAACCCTGGCGGCGATGCGCTCCTGCCGCATCTGGCTGATCGCGAGCCGGAAGCGCAAACGCCGCCGCGCAGCCTGTCCGAGGAGGGGAGCATGGATAGTGGGCGAAGGGTCGTAGAGGTTCTCTGTGCGTGGTTGCTTTTGCTGCTTCTCGTGACTGGTACCTTCTTGGGGGCCGGCCGCGCAGCGGGGGCCACACCGCCGCCGGCGTGCGTGCCCGGGCCGGCAGCCGTCGTCGAGACCCGCTTGACTGCCGCCGGGTGCGCCTCCGGCGGCCATGGCTGCACCGTCTTTACCGTCGCCAGGGGCGACCAGGTCTTTTTCGGCGGCAACGACGACTATATCAACCCCGACAGCTACTACTGGGTGGACCCGGGAGGCGCGGCGCGTTATGGCGCCATCTGGATCGGCACGCCCGACAATGTGCAGCAGGGGGTGAACGAAAGAGGATTGGCCTATGATGCCAACGGTCTGCCGTGCGTGGACACCAATCCCCACCTGGAGCGGCAAGGGGTCCTGGGGGGGTATAGCTACTACCCGATCCAGATCCTGCACGAGTGCGCCACGGTGCAAGAGGTGATCGAGTGGGTGGCGACACACGAGTGGCATTCTTACATGCACGACCAGATGCACTTTGCCGACGCCAGCGGCGAAGCGGTGATCCTCAGCGCGGACGCAGACGGCGAGGTGGTCTTGACCCGCAAGCCGCGGGGCGATGGCTACCTGGTGTCCACCAATTTCAACGTCGCGCATCCCGCCAACGGCTACGGCTACCCCTGCCCGCGTTACGAGACGGCGCAGAAAATGCTGGGCAGGCTCGTGGATCAGGGAGGCGAGCTGACCGCCCAGGATGCGGCCAGTGTGCTCGATGCTGTCCACGTGGAGGGGAGCGCGAGTTGGACCATTGAATCGCTGGTCGCCGACCTGACCCATGGGATCGTCTACCTCTATTATTTCTACCAGTTCGACAGGCCCGTTGTCCTGAACGTGGCCGAAGAGATCGCGCGCGATCGCCCGGGAGGGCCGTTGAGCAACCTCTTCCCCGAGGAGGTCAGGCAGGAGGCAGCCCGGCGTTACCAACAGGCCCAGTCACAAACAAGCGGCTACGAGGTGCTGGGCAAGGTGTGGCTTGGGTTGGTGGTTGCCAGCCTGGCAGCGCTGCTCATCGGCTCGACCAGGCAACGCAAGGGATGGACCTTTTGGATCCCGGTGGTAGCCATCCTCGGCCCGCCCGGTCTGCTGATCTGGTTGGCTGCCGGGCGTAAGCAGAGCGCTGGCCACGGACAGGTGGTCCTGATCGAGGCGGCGGGGGATGTGGCCCCCATGATCGTGGCCTATCTTGCCGTCGCAGTCGGATTAGTTCTGGTCCCGGGCGCATTGGGCTCGGATTTTTTGCAGCTCTTTCTCTTTTTCCGCGTGCCACTCTTCCTGGGGTGGTTTGCATTCGGGGCGCTGCTGCTCACGTCTGGCCGGAGGAAGGGCCACTGGCACATGGTCATCCGGCGGCTGCTGCACGCCTGGGTCGCGGCCAACCTCGGCATGGCGGCCATCTTTGCCGTAGCTACCCCTCTGGCCAATATGAGCGTGCAGCTTCCTTTGTCACCCTGGACCGTGGCAGCCTGGTGGGCATTCACGGTCGCCGGCGCACTCGTGGCGATGCTTCTGCTCCTTCTCTACGAAGGCTGGAACGTGCGCCACGGCTACCGGGCCTGGCACGTTCTGGCCTGGGGTGAGGGGGACGTGGCCCTGGCGCCCTTGCGCAAGCTCTGGTGGTGGATTCCGTTGAGCTATGCCCTTTTGATGGGCGGGGTCGTCGGCTATCTCTTTCTGCAACAGGTCGTGCTGGGCTGAGGTGGCTTTCGCCACAGCCCATCGCTCCTGCTCGTTGCGTGCTGAACCTCCCCTTCCTCTCGAACACACGTATCATCTCAATAAAAGGGGGGAAGTTGGGGTGTGTGCGGGCACCGCACACACCCCAACCCCCGATTATTGAGCAGATACGAACACACCGGGTAAACCGTCAAAAGGTCAAAGGGTTCATAAAGCCCGCAGATCCCATAAAGGGATGGTATCTAATCGTGCGTCCCGGCCTGTTCCCAATCGAAGCCGATGGTGGTCAGCCAGGTGCGGGCGATGATCGTGTGCCCGGTCTGGTCGACATGAATGCCATCGTCGGCCAGCGACCGGGCAGGCCGGTGGGCCAGGTAGCGGTCGAACGCGGCTTGCACGTCGACCAGGATGGCCCCCAGGCCGGCAGCCAGTCGCTTGACGACCTCACCATATTGGTCCATCCGCCGCCGCATCGGATCGGATCGGTTCGATTCCAGGTAATAGGGCGTCACCAGCACCAGGCCCTTGAGCATCGGGCGCGTCCGTTCCAAGAGTGCGTGGTAGGTGTTTTCATAGAGGTCGATGGCCACCTGGTGCGGCTCGAATGGGCTGTCAAAGTGCCGCCACACGTCGTTGATGCCGATCATCACCGACAGCCAGTCGGGCTTCAGATCGAGCACGTCCGATTGCCAGCGCGCCCTGAGATCGGTGACCCGGTTGCCGCCTATGCCGGTGTTGAGCACCCTGACGTGGCGCTCAGGATACCAGGCGGCCAACAGGCTATCGACCAGGGCCACGTACCCATCGCCCAGCCCGGCGCGCTCGCCCACGGGCCAGGCGCGGCCACAATCTGTGATGGAATCGCCGATAAAGAGCAACCGATCCCCGTCTGCCAGTTTCATCTCTACTCCTTTGCTCGCCGCCTGCAGGTTGTATCGCAGGTTGTGTGTCAATTGGCCAGTCCGAGGCGAGACGACCGCGCTCCCTACCGGATGACACAACGCCCGGCATCGTGCCGGCAGTGGCGGTGTGTGCTGCAGAATATTATAGCATGGAGGCCACAATAGGACGAGTCAATGACAGCACTTGGCCGCGGCCGGGGTGTATTTCAGATTTCTGGATAACATAACGGGCGCTGACTTGCAGCGTTCGTGAGGGTGTGGTAAGGTTAGCACATTAAGATTCCAGAGACTCACGGAGGTAAATGATGCCTGGACAAAAATCGCGCGCACGGCTGACGCCCTCTGAAGCACGGGAAGAGTTCGCAAACCGAGCCACAGAGCTGTGGGACAGCATCAATACTTGGTATCGGGACCATCCTGAGGCGACTTTTGATGAGATAGAGAAACAGATAGGACAACAACGGCGAGGTTTTCTGGGCGAGTTCGTGGAACTGATGCTCCGCCAAGGCAACTTAGGTGCAACAGCGGAAGCACCTGACTGTCCAAAATGCGGCAAGCCAATGGAATTCAAAGGATAT
>JAFGOG010000025.1 GCA_016926595.1 Anaerolineae bacterium | reverse complement strand
CTTTGGCGACCGGCGCAAGGCGATGTTGCAGGACATCGCCGTCCTGACCGGCGGCCAGGTGATCACCGAGGAGATGGGCCGCAAGCTGGAAACGGCGCAGATCACTGACCTGGGCCGGGCGGTGAAGGTCATCTCCACGAAGGAAGACACGACCATCATCGGCGTCGAGGACGAGGCCATCAGCAAGGAGATCATGGGCCGGATCAACCAGATCAAGGCCGAGATCGAGGCCAGCACCTCGGACTATGACAAGGAAAAGCTGCAGGAGCGGCTTGCCAGGCTATCGGGTGGGGTGGCCATCATCCGCGTGGGCGCCGGCACCGAGGTGGAGCTGAAGGAGAAGAAGCACCGCGTCGAGGACGCGCTGAGCGCGACGCGCGCGGCGGTGGAGGAAGGCATTGTGCCCGGTGGCGGCGTGGCGCTCATCAACGCCGTGGCGGCGTTGGCGGACATCAAGATGCAGTTTGACGACGAGCAGACGGGTGTGGCGATCGTGCGGCGGGCGTTGGAGGAGCCGATGCGGCAGTTGGCGATCAACGCCGGGAAGGACGGGGCGGTCATCGTCGACAACGTGCGCCGGCAGCAGAAGCGACAACACGACGTCAAGGTCGGCTACGATGTGCTGCGAGAGGTGTACGTGAATATGGTAAAGCAGGGCATCATCGACCCGGTGAAAGTGACGCGGAGTGCGGTAGAGAACGCGGCCAGCATCGGGGCCATGATCCTAACCACCGAGGCGCTCATCACCGACATCCCGGAGAAAGAAAAAGCGCAGACGCCGCCCATGCCCGAATACTAATCGGGAACCAAGGGGAACGGGGGCCACGTCCCGGCCTGTGGCGTGGCCGCCGTCCCCTGTCTTGAAAACAGCGGGCTGCGGTCCGCCTCCAACTATGATGCTTTGCCTCGAAACATAGGCCGTAGCTTCTTGTCTGGATAGGTGTTTCTATATATGATACACATCAGGCGTCTCAACGGTACACATCAATGGTC
This sequence comes from Anaerolineae bacterium, assembly GCA_016926595.1. Next base: position 2,504 of record JAFGOG010000025.1, on the reverse strand, counting down.
AAGCAGGATTTCTTCTGGACATAGGAGGTCAAAATGAGGCTTGAAAAGGTTGGTAAATGGGCTTTTATTGTCGGCCTGGTAGTCGCCGTGGTCATCGGGTACTTTTTCCAGGCTGCGTGGGCGATCTGGGTGCTGGCGGTCCTTGGTGTGATCGTCGGCCTTCTCAACGTCAGCCGGGAGGATACGCAAAGCTTCTTGCTGGCTGCCGTTGCGTTTGGCCTTTCGGCAACGGCGCTCAGCACTGTGCCCTTGCTCGGCACAGCTATTACCAACATCCTGCACTATGTGGCCGCCTTCGTCGCCGGAGCGATGATCGTAGTCGCATTGAAAGTGCTGCTCCAGACCGCCCGGTAGATCAGAACCGCCTCCATACACTCTGGCACGTCACAGGCCAGCTCCATCGGCACGCCCACGAGCTGGCCCATATTGCTCACTCGTGCTTTGTGCCGTCGGGCATGGTCGCACCTTCGAGTTCCAGGGTCTCTTCCCAGGAGAGCTGTCCGGGCGCCACAATTGCCCCTTCCAGGTTGGCATGGCTCAGATCGGCCCCGCGCAGGTAAACCTCGCGCAACTGGGCATGACTCAGGTTGGCCCCGCTCAGGTTGGCCTCAAAAAGCTCGGCCCAGCGTAGCTCGGCATAGCTCAGGTCGGCTCCACTCAGGTTGGCCCCCTTCAGCTTGGCCCCTTCCAGCTTGGCCCCGCTCAGGTTGGCCCCGGCCAGGTTGGCCCCGCTCAGCTTGGCCCCTTCCAGGTTGGCCCCACTCAGGTTGGCCCCACTCAGGTCTGTCCCAGCCAGGTCGGCTCTCTCAAAGTCTCGCTTCCCTGCATTATAGCGTCTGATAAGCTCCTTGGCTTCCATCGTCCTTATCCTTTCACCTCGGCTGGGCATGTCGTGTCCGAGCTACTTCCGGGGTCTTGGGCTCGAAATGGCAAGCCAGTGTCAGACGACACCAGCTTGCCATGTTTAAGGATCATTCCTCATTAACGGATGAGGTACTACTGGTGTGGCAGTGTCTATCTTCTTCTATAGCTTCGGATGCGGTCGCGGTTGCGGTAGCCGCCGCCCAGGTGCGAGCCAAGGTCGATCAAGAACCCGAGCGCTAGCCAGAGCCACTCCGAGCCCGCGACGCCCCCTGGAGAGACGACAAGATACGCCAGGGTCGTCCACGGCACCAGAATGGCGCCCAACAGCGGCCAGACCCAGAAGGGAAAGGGGAGATTGAGCGGCCAGGGCTTTGCGTTGAATACATTGAAGCGCGCCGAATCCATGAGCCACCAGACCAGAATAGCGAGCCGTGGACCGAGCAAAAGCAGGGCTGTGACGAGACAGCACATGGTTTCCTCCTTTGCAGTGGTATTGCCTCAAGGTTAGCACGGAATTGGCCCGGCGGTCAAGCCGTGCATTCTCTCCTAATGCAAAATGCTACCCGGATGGGTTGGTTCCCTCGATTGTACAGATGATGGGCGCAGACGACAATCTGTGCGGGGCCGAGCATACGACCGCCGCCTGCGCCCCGGGTCTATCTGCACATGGTCGCGGCTGCCGAACTACAAGCCGCGTGTGATGGTCGCGATCAGCAGCAGCAGCCACCCCGCGACCACCAGCCAAAAGCCAATCGCGGGGGTGATGACCGGAAGGGTCACCAGAGTTGCCAGGATCCCCAAGACCCCGAGGATCAAGGCAATGATCCAGGTGATCTGCTTTGGAGCACTGAATCTTCTTCTCATTTGTTCCCTCCTGAGCGGTGTAAGTGGAATGCATCCAGTTCTATGGCTCTCCAGTAATGGAGAGCCCTCAACCCCTGTCTATTGCCCTAGCCCAATAGGTGTCGGCTTCCGCCTCCATCTCTGCCAGCCGGGTGTAATAGTCTGGGAACTCTTTCAGGTGAGCCAGTGCGATCTTGCCGGTCAGACTCTCGTCATCGTCGGTCACATTCGTTTCAGGGTCTCTAGTTCCGTGCTCAAGCTCCACCAGCAGGCCCATGCGAAATTGCTCCAGATCGACCTGGTCCCAATCCAGGCCGAGGGAATCTCCGATGCGCCTGGCTTCATCTAAGCTAAACTGTTTCGGTTTGCTCATTACCTGTCCACGATCGTGTGGTATGACACATACAGATCAGACAGCAGATCTGCGGAGGTAGCATCCCCACGAGCAAGCAGGGTGATGATCTCATCACGCCGGGTCAACAGCGGGTGTAGACCCGCTATTTCTGCCTCCGAGAGGCCCGACTCGACGCCATTACTCGTTTCCGTCCGTAGGGAAGTAAAAAAGTCACTGGCAGCTTGCCGGGCTGTCTCATAATCTCCCCGCCGCGCACCAATGGCTGCGGAGGCAAGGCTATTCTCCATCCTGGCCAGGCTTAGTTGGCGCTCTGCCTCAGCAAGACTGCTGGAGCATCCACGAGACTTGAGCCACATGGGGACAAAGCCGAGCAGGAAGGCGAGGGCCAGCAGGGCAACATAGATGATAAAGCGCCGCATCCGGTGAGAGACCTTGACCGGTT
>JAFGOG010000024.1 GCA_016926595.1 Anaerolineae bacterium | reverse complement strand
TCGAGACCGGCTGGGAGCTCTTTCGCCAGACCCGCGCCCAGATGGAGGCCGCGGCCCGGGAGATCGACCCCCAGAAGACCGTCGCCGAGCTGCTCGAGGAGGCCAAGGCCGACCATCCTGCCGCCGAGGGGCTGCTCGACGCCTACCGTGAGGCGATGGCGGCGGCTCGGGCGTATGTCGTCGCGCAGGAGATTGCCACCATCCCTGCGGGCGAGTCGCTCCGCGTCGTCGAGACGCCCATGTTTCAGCGCATGCTGATCCCCTACGCCGCCTACTCCTCGCCCGGGATCCTCGAGGAGGAACAGGAGGGCATCTTTTGGGTCACGCCGGTCGACTCCCAGGCCTCTCCCGAGGTGCAGGAGGAAAAGCTCAAGGGGCACTACCGGCCCAAGCTGCCGATCACGGCGCTGCACGAGGCGTACCCGGGCCATCACCTGCAGTTGGTCTGGGCCAACCAGCACGACAAGATCCCGCGGCGCATGGCCTCGTTCCTCTCCCCGCTCTTTATCGAGGGCTGGGCCTTTTACTGTGAGGAGTTGATGGAGCAGTTGGGCTTTATCGCCGCGCCGATCCAGCGCCTGGCCCGGCTCTCCGACCAGCTGTGGCGCGCCGCGCGCATCATCCTCGACGCCTCGCTGCATACCCGGGGGATGTCGGTGGAAGAGGCGGTGGGCTTTCTGGTGAAAGAGTGCCAGCTGGAGCCGACGAACGCCCTGGCCGAGGTCACGCGCTATACGCAGTCACCGACCCAGCCGCAGTCGTACCTGATGGGCAAGTTGGCCATTGTGGAATTGGTCGCCGACTACCGCCGGGCCCATCCCGAGGCCGGCCTGCGCCAGGTACACGACGCCATCCTGGCCTGTGGCAGCCTGCCGCCCCGGCTGATGCGTCGGCAGTTGGACCTGGCGGCGCGCTAGCCCCACGCGCTGGCGCCATTCCCATAGGGCGATCTATGGGAAAAAGCCGGCGTGGCTAACCTTTTGTCGCGAGCGGGCTACCGGCGCTCCAGGAGCCGAAACACCTGCGGAGAGATCCGAACCATCTGGCTCATCAGGCCAACTCCTGGAACAACCTGTTCAAACGTCTACGATAGCACGGTTGTCTAACGTACAGGAATGAGGGGGTCAAGTACATTCTGGCCAGGTTGCGGCGACATATCACCTGTGATATGATGGGGGCGGAGGGCGAGATGAGCACAACATATCGTGCCGGCCGGCGAAATAACGGGGGTGGAGATCAGTTGTCCCCTTCGTCTGCCAGCGCCAGCAAGTGGCGGTACACCGAATTGCTCAGGTAGAAACCGGCCGCCTGGCGCAGCGCATCCAGGTGCGGCCGTACAGCACTGATTGCTCCTGCGGCTTTGGCTTCCAGGAGTATGCCTCCAACGCCAACTACCTTCAGCCCTAGCCGCTCGGCGACGTGCCGGCCTTCCTTCTCATCCAACAGCACGAGGTCGGCCCCGAGTTCCACGGCTAGGACGATTGTCTCCGCTTCCCCCCGGTCGAGGTCCCGTCGCAGCACCGCGAGCAAAGCCTGATCCTGCACGCTGCGCCGTTCGATCCAATCGGCCGCCGCAACCTGGGCGCGGCCCGGCCAGTGCACGCCGCCGGCATTGAGCTCTGTCCAGACGGCTTCGGCGATGTGCAGGTGGCCATACAAGCGGCGGAGCAGGTCAACCTGCCCAATAGCGGCCAGATTCGTGAGTGGTGAGGTGTTGCTGACAACGATCATAGCCGCCCCATTTCCCGTAGCGTGGCGACGTCATGGTCTACCTCGGACTCGTCATAATGCGCGGGAATGCGGCGCGAGGCCAATAACTGGCGAAATTCCCACAGGGACAGGCCGGCCAGTTCGCGGGCCTTGCCGATCGACAATCGGTTCTGGGCATAGAGGGAAACGGCAATCTCTACCTTGAGCTCCGGCATCGTCAGGCGGGCCGAGTCCAGGACCTCCTGGGGTACTTCCAGTATGCTTGTCTCGCCCATGATCTACTCCTGGCACAACCACTTCACACGTCCGCAATAACACGGTTGTTCCGTGTAGCAGTATAACATATGGGCAAGGGAGGGTCAAGTTTCTTTCCAGGCAAAAGCAGGCATCCGCGATGCGGGATCCGACGAAATGAGGGCCTGGAGCAACCGCCCCAGGCCCTCTGCTGTGCCGGCCGGCGAGCGGCCAGATCTCGGCAGAGGCTGGTGCTTGGTCGGGTTTGATTTTCCCGCAAGGCTGTGATACTATAGAGGCAGACTCGGCATGTCAGAGTCTCCCCGGGACGTGAAACAACTACCAGCGGCTGATTTCAAGGAGGATCCCCCATGGCGACCCATCGCCTTTCTCGGACCATGGTTTGCACGCTGTCTCTATTGCTGCTTGCCGCACTGGTGAGTGGACCGGGCTTGCTCAACCATTCCCCTCCCACTGTCCTGGCCCAATCTCCCGGCAGCGACCTCGGCCGCAAGGCCGCCCTGGCCTCCAACCCGCTGCTCTCGGCGCACGCCGAAACCAGTTTCCCTGATTACTCTTTCTCGCTCTCCCCCACCAGTGCCACCCCGTCTACCTACCGGGTTACGTTGACGATTGGCGACCTCGGCGGCGTCACCCCGCCCTCCTCGGATTGGTATGGACCCGGCGGCGCACCGGTCAGCCAAAGCTGTTCCGGGGGCCCCAACCTCATCCGGGAATACTTTTATTCGAGTGGTGTGCTGTACGAGGTGCGCGATTACTTTTACATCAGCGCGTGCACCCGCGAGCCAGGCCAATATCACGTGACGGTCGCGCCGGATTTTGACGATACCTTTACCATCACGGTGCCCCCGACAATCCATCGTACCTTTTTGCCGTTCGTTCAAAAACCACCCCACCTGCCAGGTGACTTTACCAAAGTCAGCCCTGCCGATGGTGCGGTCGGGCAGCAGCCGGTCAGCATGACCCTGGATTGGGAAGATAGCGTCGATGCCGACGCGTACGCCTACTGCTACGACACCACGGACGACAGTGCCTGCGCCGATTGGGTGGAGGCCGGTACGGCCAGCCAGGCGGAGGTCGGCGGGTTGAGCGAAAATACGACGTACTACTGGCAGGTGCGCGCCGCCAACAGCCTGGGGACCACCTACGCGGATGGTGCGGACACGGCCTATTGGTCCTTCACCACCGGGGAGGCGTTTGCGGGGAGATGGACGCAGGTGGCCACTCCCTGGTGGGCGGCAAGATGGGGCCATACCAGCGTGGCGCTGCCGGATGGCAGTATCGTGCTCCTGGGTGGCTACGGTGACAGTCGCCAAAAAGATGTATGGCGCTCGACCGACCAGGGCGCCACCTGGGCGGAGATGACCGCTTCTGCCCCGTGGACGGCAAGACATGGCCTCTCCAGCGTGACACTGCCGGACGGCAGCATCATCCTCATGGGGGGGCATGACGGCACGTTCAGTTACAAGCACGACGTATGGCGCTCGACCGACCAGGGCGCCACCTGGACGGAGATGACCACGGCCGCCGGGTGGACGGCAAGAAGGTTTCACACCAGTGTAACGCTGCCGGATGGCAGTATCGTGCTCATGGGTGGTGATAACGGCAGCGGCAGCTGGAACGACGTGTGGCGCTCGACCGACCAGGGCGCCACCTGGACACAGCAGACGGCCGCCGCCGAGTGGACGGCAAGAACAGACCATACCAGCGTGGCGCTGCCTGACGGCAGCATCGTGCTGATGGGGGGCTATGACGGCAGTCGCCGGAACGACGTGTGGCGCTCGACCGACCAGGGCGCCACCTGGACGCAACTGACATCCACTGCCTCCTGGACGGCAAGATCGAGTCTCCGCAGTGTGGTGCTGTCGGATGGCAGCATCGTGTTGATGGGTGGCTCTGACGGCAGCGTCCGGAACGACGTGTGGCGCTCGACCGACCAGGGCGCCACCTGGACGGAGATGACCGCCGCGACCCTGTGGCCGGCAAGGAGTGGTCACACCAGCGTGGCGCTGTCCGATGGCAGTATTGTCCTGATGGGCGGCTCTCCTGGCGGGCTCAGCGGCATGGACGACGTGTGGCGCTCGACCGACCAGGGCGCCACCTGGACGCAGATGACCGCCGCTGACCCCTGGTGGACGGCAAGAAGTGGGCACACCAGCGTAGTGCTCCTGGACGGCAGCATCGTGCTGATGGCCGGCAGCGCCGGCAGCACCAGGTACCATGACGTGTGGCGCTCGACGGATCAGGGGGCCACCTGGACGCAGATGACGGCCGCCGCCGGGTGGTCCTCCAGAAGCAGACCCTTCAGCGTGGCGCTGCCGGACGACAGCATCGTGCTGATGGGGGGCACCGATAGCGGCGGCCGCAGGAACGACGTGTGGCGCTCGACCGACCAGGGCGCCACCTGGACGCAGATGACCGCCGCCGCCGAATGGACGGCAAGGAATAGCCACACGAGCGTGGTGCTGGCCGACGGCAGCATCGTATTGATGGGCGGCGTTGGTGCGGACTATTGGCGTGACGTGTGGCGCTCGACGGACCAGGGCGCCACCTGGACACAACAGACGGCCGCGGCTGAGTGGGAGGCAAGGACAAGTCACACCAGCGTGGCGCTGCCGGACGGCAGCATTGTGCTGATGGGCGGCTTTGGCGGCCTCTCCGTCGGCAACTGGAATGATGTGTGGCGCTCGACCGACCAGGGTGCCACCTGGACGGAGGCAACTGCAGCCGCCCCGTGGACGGCAAGGACAGGTCACACCAGCGTGGCGTTGCCCGACGGCAGCATTGTGTTGATGGGCGGTGATGACGACAGTTTGCGGAATGACGTGTGGCACTCGACCGACCAGGGGGCCACCTGGTCGCAATGGGCCGCCGCGGCCCCGTGGACGGCAAGGTATAACCACACCAGCGTGGTACTGCCCGACAGCAGCATCGTGCTGATGGGCGGCCTTGGCGGCGGTAGCTTGAGAGACGTCTGGCGATTGGAAACAGCCGGAGCGGCAGGGCGTTGAGGCGCTGGGTGGCGAGCCGGAGATCAAGCAAGTGCCTGGCGAGGCCAGGACGGCCAGCCACGGCAGGTAAGGGTCAATAGGAAGAGTGCCGCGCCGGGCGCAACGCAACGAGGGCCTGGGGCGATCCCCAGGCCCGCTGGTGTGCCGCCGGACGATCCGATGAGCCACGGAGGGGTCCAACCGTTCCAGTTCCCGTGCGGCCGCGGACAGGATGCGGATTTGCGCCATGGCTCACTCCAGGCCCAAGCGCCGCACCACGTCATCGAACGGCTCGCCCCGCTCGCCAGCGGCAACGGCTTCCTGCTGATGGCGCAGCCGGTCGCGGAGCGCTTTCCTGATCTCT
>JAFGOG010000023.1 GCA_016926595.1 Anaerolineae bacterium | reverse complement strand
GCTCGCCCCTGCCTGATACAACACAGGAGAGTTGCCATGCTTCAACGCCTGAGAAGACGCGTGTCTGGGACGATGCTGGCCATGTGGATCATTGGGTTAGTCATCCTGGCCGTGGTGATCTATGGTGTGATCAACACCCTGACCTGGGGTCAATATACCCTCACGCAATGGCTGGATCTGCTTATCTACGGCATCGCCCAAGGTGGCATCTATGCCCTTATCGCCCTTGGCTACACCTTGGTCTATGGTATCCTGCGCATGATCAACTTTGCCCACAGCGAGATTTTCATGGCCGGTCCCTTTATCGGCTACTTTGTGGCAGGCGCCATGGATCAGGCCGGCTGGTTCGACCGCGGATGGGGATTCACCATTGCCGGTCTGGCCATCATCCTCCTGCTCGCCATGGTCGTGTCACTGGTCCTCGCCGTCATGTTGGAACGGATCGCCTACCGGCCGCTGCGCCGGGCTCCTCGCCTGGTGCCGCTCATCACCGCCATCGGCGCTTCCTACTTTCTCCAGTATACTTTTCTCGGACTGTTTGGCTCGAACGTCAAAGGCTATCCGGACATTGACCTGCTGAAAGGTAAATGGAACCTCCTTGGCACTGACGTCCTGAAAACCCAGGTAGTGGTCATCGTCGCGGCACTGTTTTTTCTGGCCATCCTCTACGTCTTTGTACAGCTCACCAAGACCGGCAAGGCGATGCAGGCAGTCTCAGAGGACAAGGACACCGCCGCCTTGATGGGCATTGACGTCGACCGGATCATCGTCATCACCTTCGTTATTGGAGGTGCGCTGGCCGGTGCGGCTGGCTTTTTCTATGCCCTGTTGTTCAAACAGGTCAAGTTCGACATGGGCTTTTTTCCCGGCATCAAGGCCTTTACCGCAGCGGTATTGGGCGGAATCGGCAACGTGGTCGGGGCCATGCTGGGCGGCATGTTTCTGGGCATCGCCGAATCGCTCTTCCCCAACCTGGTTCTGGATGGAGCATGCTCTTGGGGCACGACCGGCTGCATCCCCGCCCCGTATCAGCTCAAAGACGCACTGGCCTTCATCATGCTGGTCCTGGTCCTGATCTTCCGGCCGACCGGCATCCTGGGCGAGCGCCTGGCGACCACCAAGGCATAGGCGGAAGCGGAAAGGAAGAAACAGATGCAGATTCGAGATGTGAACACTCGTTTCGACCTATCTCCGGCAATCCGGACGGGACTGATCGGCGGCATTGTCACCCTGCTGATTTGTCTTATCGGCATCGTCGAGGTGTCCACGGTCCGGGCAGTGATCTACCCGATCCTGTCGCTAGGCCAGACCCTGCTGCTGATCGCCTACCTGTTCTTCTGCTCCATGGCCGTGCGCCGCATGCTGGCTGCCTCCCAGGATACGCTTCCACGCTGGTTAGTAGTCGCCAGTGGAGGCTTGGTTGGGTTGCTGATCAGCGTTTTCCTGGCCGCGCTGGTGCTCGTCGGCCACTGGATCAATCTGCGTTCCGTCCTTGTCCGGGCCTCACCCCAGCTCTACGATCTGCTAACCTTCGGCCAGGAACTGCTCCCTGGTATCATCATCCTTTTGCTGTTCGGCCTGATCTTAGGAGCATTGGTGGGAGCCATCTACCTGCTGCCGGACCGGATGCGCCGGGCCATAATCCTGGGACTGGCCCTGATACCGCTCTTGGCGATCTTGGGCAGCGCCTTCTTTGCCCAGCGAGGGCTCAGCCTGATCGTTGCCGTGATCATCTTTGTAGTCGGGGCAGGCGCAACCTACCTATGGGCCGGAGTCGGAGGCCCGGTCAGGCAACGCATCGCCAACCTGCCTCCTTCGGGGCAGCGCACATACAAGATCAGCCAGATTGTCCTGGCAGCACTGGTTGTGCTGCTCCTGCCTCTCACCGGCTCTTACCCCAGCCAAGTGCTGGATTTTGTGGGGCTATATATTCTCATGGGCCTGGGGCTCAACATCGTGGTCGGCTTTGCCGGACTGCTTGACCTGGGCTACGTCGCCTTCTTTGCCCTCGGCGCCTACACCATGGGCGTCCTGACCTCCCCCGAAATCCAGTGGGCCACCATGCAGCTGTTCGGCTTCCAGTTGAGCTTTTGGTCAGCACTGCCCTTTGCCGTGCTGATTGCCACGCTGGCCGGCATCATCTTGGGCGTTCCCGTGCTGGGCATGCGCGGCGACTATCTGGCCATCGTCACCCTTGGCTTTGGCGAGATCATCCGCATCGTCGCCCTTTCTGACTGGCTCAAACCACTCATTGGCGGCTCAAACGGCATCACCCGCATCCCCAGGCCAATCATCGGGCCGATTGACTTTAACACCCCGGGCAGCCTGTATTACCTCATCGTGATTGGCTGCCTACTGGCTGCCTTTGTGGCCATCCGGGTTAAGGACTCGCGGCTGGGCCGGGCCTGGATGGCGTTGCGCGAGGATGAAGATGTCGCCCAGGCGATGGGCATCGACCTGGTCAGAACCAAGCTGCTGGCCTTTGCCACCGGCGCCGCCTTCTCTGGGCTGAGCGGCGCCTTCTTTGCGACCATGATCGGTTCGATCTACCCCCACAGCTTTACGCTGATGATCTCGATCAACGCCCTGTCGGTGATCATCGTCGGCGGCATGGGCAGCATTCCCGGCGTGCTCGTCGGCGCAGTCGCCCTGGTTGGTCTGCCCGAGATCCTGCGCGAGTTCTCAGAATACCGGCTGCTGCTCTTTGGCGCCGCGCTGGTGTTCATGATGCTCACCCGGCCCGAAGGCCTAATCCCAGAGGCGCGGCGCAAGCTCGAGCTACACGAAGCCGAAACCGAGCCCCTGGACGAAAGCGGTGAGAAACAGATCACCGTCCTAGCCTAGCTAACCAACTACTGGCAGGAGAGGGAATTATGGCAATTCTAGAAGCAAAACAGGTCACGAAGCGCTTTGGCGGCCTGACTGCGGTCAGCCAATTCGACGTCGAGATCAAGGAGCGCTCCATCCACAGCATAATCGGGCCGAACGGGGCAGGCAAGACCACTTTCTTCAACTGCGTCACCGGTTTCTACCGGCATGAAGAGGGGACGATCCTGTTCCAGGGTGACCCGGTGGAAGGCCTGCTGCCCGACCGTATCACGCGCCTGGGCATCGCCCGCACCTACCAGAATATCCGGCTGTTCAACAACATGACCGTCATCGAGAATGTAATGGTTGGCGAACACCCTCACATGAAAGCGGGGTTGTTTGGCGCGATCCTGCACACGCCTGGCGTCCTCAAAGAGGAGCAAGCGACGGTGGAAGAAGCCCGCCGCCTGCTGGCTTTTGTAGGGCTGACCGGCCGGGGGGACTGGATGGCTAAGAACCTGCCTTACGGCCAGCAGCGCCGCCTGGAGGTCGCCCGTGCGCTGGCCAGCAAGCCCGCCCTGCTATTGCTGGATGAGCCAACGGCCGGCATGAACCCGGCCGAGACGCGGGAGATGATGGCCTTCATCCGCCGCCTGCGTGATGAGCTGGGCACCACCATCCTGCTGATCGAGCACCAGATGCGGGTAGTGATGGGCATTTCCGAGACAGTGACGGTGCTGGACTATGGGGAAAAGATCGCCGAGGGGACGCCGGCAGAGATCCAACGTAACCCGAAAGTGATCGAAGCCTACCTGGGAAGGAGGGCGGTCGCGTAACATGGCACTCTTGGAAGTCAACGACATCCACACCTACTATGGTGCGATCCATGCCCTAAAGGGCTTGTCCATCTCGGTCGAAAAGGGCGAGATCGTGACCCTCATCGGCGCCAACGGAGCCGGTAAGAGCACGACGCTGAACACCATCTGCGGCCTCCTGCACCCCCGCAGCGGAACCGTTTACCTCGACGGAGAACCGATCCATGAGCTGCCCGCCCATCAGATCGTCATGCGCGGTGTAGCCCAGGCGCCTGAGGGCCGACGGGTGTTCGGCCGGCTGAACGTAACCGAGAACCTGGAAATGGGCGCCTACAGCCGCACGGACAAGGAGAGCATCAAGCAGGACATGGACAAGGTCTTTACCCTGTTTCCCCGCCTGAAAGAGCGGGCCAAGCAGCTTGCCGGCACCCTATCAGGCGGCGAGCAGCAGATGCTGGCCATCGGCCGGGCGCTGATGCCCAACCCCCGCCTGCTGCTGCTGGACGAACCGTCGATGGGCCTGGCGCCGATCCTGGTGGAGGCGATCTTTGACACCATCCGCCAGATCAACGCGCTAGGGACCACTGTCCTGCTGGTAGAACAGAACGCCCTGATCGCCCTGTCGGTTGCCAGCCGGGGCTATGTCCTGGAGACCGGAACCATTGTCCTTCAGGACACTGCAGCCGCGCTGCAGCAAAACGAGATGGTGCGTAAAGCATACCTGGGCGAAGAATAGAAACGACAAATAGCGAAATAGACGAATGGGCAGATCTGCGAATTGCAGACTGCCCATTCATTTTGGTCGGGGCGAGTGGATTTGAACCACCGACCTCACGGACCCGAACCGTGCGCGCTGACCGGTCTGCGCTACGCCCCGTTACAACAGCCCCAGTATAGCGCACTTCTGACGATTCTGCAAATGGCGCAGCGCCGAAAGCACAGGGGTTTGCCATTTGCAGCCGAATGGAGTAAAATCCGGCTAACTATTGCAGGAAGGACAACATGGACGAACGTTTACGCCAGGCTGTACAGGATCACCTGGAGGACGGGCAGCTAGCCTGCCAGCAAGCCCATGCCATTGCCGAGGAGCTAGATATAGAACCGTTGGAAGTTGGACGCGCAGCGGACAAGATGGGGGTGCGCATCTTCCGCTGCCAGCTTGGCCTGTTCGGCTACGGTTCCAAGGCCGACGGTACACACAAAATAGTGCGCCCCATGGCCCAGGTGCCGCCACACCTGGAGGCTGCGCTGCGAGCAGAAACTGGCGAGGCGGGCCTCCCCTGCAGCGCCATCTGGCGCGTCGCCGATAATCTGGGCATCGGCCGCCTGGAAGCCAGCAGCGCAGTCGAAAGCCTGGGCCTGCGGGTGTGGTATTGCCAGCTCGGCTGCTTTCCCCACCCCTACCCTGAAATGAATCTGAATAAGAAGGCCATAAGCGGTGCCCTATCCGTATCAGGATGATTTCGGCCGGGCAATCAACTATTTGCGTGTGTCGGTGACCGACCGCTGCAACCTGCGCTGCGTGTACTGCATGCCGGCCGAAGGGATCGACAAACAGGCCCACGGCGAGATATTGCGCTACGAAGAAATCGCCCTCATCGTACGCGCCGCAGCGGAACTGGGGATATGCAAGGTGCGCCTGACAGGCGGGGAGCCATTAGCGCGGCTAGGCCTGCCGGACCTGGTGCGGATGCTGGCCGCTATCCCCGGCATTGACGACCTGTCGATGACGACCAACGGAACCCTACTGGCCCGCCACGCCCAGGCACTGGCAGGAGCAGGGCTGCGGCGGGTCAACATCAGCCTGGACACGCTCGATCCGGAGCGTTTCAAGCAGATCACTCGTCTTGGGCGGCTGGACGACGTGCTGGCCGGTATGGCCGCCGCACAAGCCGCTGGCCTGACTCCTATCAAGCTCAACATGGTCGTCCTAGGCGGCATCAACGACGACGAGGTGGTCGAATTTGCCCGACGGACTGTATCCGACGGATGGCACGTGCGCTTTATCGAGCTGATGCCGATCGGCGCCAGCGCGGGTTGGGCTGGCAGGCCGCCAGAAACAGGCGGCGCAGGCAACACCGTGTCGATGCAGGAGGTGCGACGCCGGATCGAGGCAGAATTGGGATCATTGGCGGCGGTAGGGAGAGACCGGCCAACCGGCAACGGACCCGCGCGCTACTACCGCCTACCCGGCGGCACAGGAACAATTGGATTCATCGCCGCTATCAGCGAGCACTTTTGCCACGAGTGCAATCGCTTACGGCTCACTGCAGATGGCAAGTTACGGCCATGCCTGATGAGCGATGAGGAGCTGGATCTACGGCCGACACTGCGTGCGGGCGCCGATCTGGAGGCGGTGAAAGGACTGCTAATCCAGGCCATCCGGCGCAAGCCAGCACGGCATCGCCTGGACCAGGCTCAACCACCGCAGGGCCGGACGATGTCCGAGATCGGTGGATAAAGTGTCCCCCTCAAAAAGCTCCAAGCTCTCCCACCTGGACAATGGGGGGCACGCCCGCATGGTCGACGTCGGCGACAAGCCGGACACGGAAAGGGTAGCTGTCGCCAGCGGGCGGATCACGATGCAGCCGGAAACATTGGCACTCATCCAGACCGGCGCTGTGACCAAGGGTAACGTGCTGACTGTCGCCCAGATCGCCGGCATCCAGGCCGCCAAGCGGACTCACGAGCTGATCCCCATGTGCCACCCCCTGCTACTGACCCACATTGCCGTCGAGCTGGCTCCGGCTCTGGCCCAAGGGCAGGCGTGGATCGACATTCAGGCCACCGTGCGAACCAGAGGCAAGACCGGCGTCGAAATGGAAGCACTGACCGCCGTAGCAATAGCCGCACTGACCATCTATGACATGTGCAAGGCGGTAGACCGCGGCATGTGCATTTCAGACGTGCAACTGGCGCGCAAGAGCGGCGGCAAGAGCGGTGAGTGGGACCGGGAGAACCCGTAACAGCGGCTATGCCCTGCTAAATTTCGAATTACAAGGGCACAAAGCGCAACGCCAGCGCCTGTTCAGTGGTTTCCCGCACCGAGGCACGCTCGTCTACCCGCTGACCGCACACCCAGACGATACCCCATACACACGCCAGTAATGGGAGCTGGTCGCGAATAACGCGTGGCACCTTCCGGTTGGTCAAGAAATCGGCCAGCTTGACCTCGTGTCCATTCATGCCAAGCGGCTGAAACCGATCGCCCGCCCGGCGGGCTCGCAGCACAGGCCGATCGCCGATAACCTGAGCGTCTAGAAAAGCCCGCCACGGGTCGGCATTCGCCTCCCAACCAGAGGGAAGCTCCCCGACATCCATGATCTCGGCCTCGATAGCCCACTCCGAGCCGGGCAGCAGGGTCGTGCCTGGGACGGCCAACGGCAGTTCTTCGGCGCTGGGAGGAAGGAGCGGCCAATCGGGCGGCCATTCCCTAACCTCCCCCGGCCCCGCAGCCACCGTGAACCGATCGTAGCCCAGCGTCAGCATCAGCCCTTGAGGCAAGGTGGTCCGGTCACCTGTGGTGCCATCGCGGGCCACTTCCAATGCGTTCTCCACGTGGACAAAGTTGATGTTGCGCAGCGACCGGCGCAGGCGGTGGATCGCCTCGCGCAGCACCGAACGCTGCAGGCTGGTGGCCAACCCCCGCCAGGCTGCCAGGTCAAAGACAATAGCCCTGTCCGGCTCTTCGATCACGACCCGCGGCCAGGCCTCCTCAAGCAGCGAGCGGAGCAGGGCGTGATCGTCGGCAATCACCCACGCCGAACGGCGCAGCACTTCGCGGACGTTAGGATTATGTCGACAAAGGAGTGGCAAAACCTCGTGGCGCAGCCAGTTGCGGAAATAGGTCGTGTCCAGGTTCGAGCGGTCAAAGCGCGGCTGAAGGCCGTGGAAGCCGCAATAGACCTCGATGTCGGCTCGGGTTACATCGAGCAGAGGACGGATCAATCTCGGATTTTGGATTTTGGATTTTGGATCGGTTTTGCCTCGGCCGCCACCATCTGCGAGCAGGCGATAGTCGTCCAATGACGTAACAGGCAACATGCCACGAAGGCCGGCCAGGCCTGAGCCGCGCAGCCAGTGCATCAAAACTGTCTCAGCCTGGTCGTCGGCGTTGTGGCCTACGGCGATGGTCTGGGCACCCACCTCAGCGGCGACGCGCGCCAGGAATGTGTAGCGGGCGCGGCGAGCCGCTTCCTCCACGGCCAACCGGTGCTCACGGGCCAGGGCCGGGACGTCGGCTTGCTCGACAGTGCAGGGCAATCGCCAATCTGCAGCCAGACCGCGGACAAACTCGGCATCGGCGCTGGCTTCGTCGCCGCGCAGGCCGTGGTGCAGGTGGGCCACGTGCAGCTTTAGGCCATACTCGCCGCACAGCCGGCACAGCAGGTGCAACAGACAGAGTGAATCTGGGCCGCCCGATACGCCGACCACCACCGCCTCGCCGGACGACAGCAATCGATTTCGTTCAATCGTCCGCCGAACCTGATCCAAGATATCCATTTTCCCTTTGCTCATTTGCCTATTTCCAAAAATGCACTACTGCCTCGACAGGCACTCTCAGTATGTAGCCGCGATAGGCACCTGTCTCGGCCAACAACGCATCAAGGCGGGCGCGGACGGAATCCACTCCTTGAGCGCCTTGCCGGTCGGCCTGGCCCATTCCCCGCGCTAACCAACAACGGGCATTGTCCTGCCCCACAATAACCACCTGTCCCTGCGCTTCCAACAGATCCAGCCCAGCCTGTACGGCGCCGACCTGCTGAGCTGTAGCCGCCGCAGCCGCCTCCAAATCTAGCTCGCCCCCCCTAACCTTGAGCGCGAACTTGACCAACCCTGCCAGGCGCCGAAGGAAGGCGCTGGCCTCGTCCATTCCAGGATCGCGGCCAAACAAGATCAGCTCCTCCGCCCCAACTCTAGCCAGAGCAGCCTGGAGCTCACGCGGGCCGGACGGTAGGGTCCAGATCGCCAGCCGGCGGCCGGGGATCAACTGGTGCCGGTTGTGAGCCTCCACACCGGCCGGGAGGTCGACCTCCGCCCACACCTGGACATCCGCTTGCGCAGCCAGGCTCCTCAGCACTGCCTCGGGGTCGTCAATGGCCCGATAGTCGCGGATCTGGATGGCCGGCGCGGCCAGCACCTCCACGGCCGTTGACTCCCGCTCGCGAGCATCCAGCCACTCCACCTGAACCTCGGGCGCGCCGCGATAGTCACTGGCGCGGAGGGTGACAGCAAGGTCAAAACGACCCTGTGGCAGTGGCCAATCAGCGCTCTGCCACCAGAATACAGTCTGCGTCCGATCGTTAGTATCCTCCACGGTAATACGGCGGTGCTCTTCGGTGCGGCCGATAGTGACATCGCTGATAGCCCGCAGATCGCGCACTGCCAAGACCAGCGGCGGATTGCCCGGACCAAAGGGAGCCAGGCGGCCGATCTGGGCCACCAGATCCAAGGTCAAATCTGCCAGATCGACGTAGGCGTCGATGGCCAGGGTAGGCTGAACAATCGTAGCGCGGGCTGCCACTGCCCGTGACAGGGCAGCGCGCAGCTCTGGAATCCGCTCCGCCTCTATACTGAACCCGGCTGCCCCGGCGTGGCCGCCATAATTCCGCAATAGATTGGCGCAATCGGTCAGAGAGGCGATCAAATCCACCCCAGGCACCGACCGCCCTGAGCCCCGGCCCAGCTCGCCCTCTGGCGCAGAGATCAGCACAGCCGGCTTGCCAAACCGCTCGGCCAGGCGGCCGGCGACGATGCCCACGATACCAGACGGCCAGGTGGGATGGCTCAGCACCAGCGCATGATAATCCGACAGCAGCGATGGCGCGCGCTCGATCTGAGCCAACGCGGCGTCAGCGACCTGCTTGGTAAGCCACTGCCGCCGGGCATTGAGGCCCTCCACTTCTGTCGCCAGGATTCGAGCGCGGACCGGGTCGCCGGTGAGCAACAGCTCTACGCCGTTGGCGGCGTCGGCCAGCCGACCCAGGGCGTTGAGGCGAGGAGCCAATACAAAGCTGATGTGCTCTTCGCTCAGCCCTTCAGGAGCAAGCTCGGCCGCCTCATAGACCGCCCGCAGGCCGGGCCGGCTGGTGCAGCGCAGCGCTTCCAGCCCACGCTGCACCAGGTAACGGGCGTCGCCGGTGAGGGTCGCCACGTCGGCTACAGTCCCCAACGCGACCAGGTCGAGAGCGCAGTCGGCCTCGTCCGGATCCAAGGTCCTGGCCAGCTCATAGGCCACACCCACACCCGGCAAAGTGCTCAGCGGATGGCCGGGCGGCAGCCGGTGGGGGTTGATCACCGCCAGGGCAGGCGGCAGTCCCCTGCCTCGCTCGCTATCGCCGGGCACATGATGATCGGTGACGATCACCTCAACTCCTCGGGCGTTGGCATGGGCTACGGCCGCATGGGCGGTGACGCCTGTATCGCAGGTAAGGATCAGTCGCACACCATCCGAGATCAGGCGATCGATGCCGGGCTTGTGCACACCATGACCATCCTGCCGGCTGGGGACGTGAAAGGTGACGTCCGCGCCAAGAGAACGCAGGACTTGCACAAGCAGAGCTGTGGCGGTCTGGCCATCCACGTCCAGGTCACCCCATACAGCAATCCGCTCCTTGTCCTGCACGGCCCGGCGCAAGCGCTCGGCGGCCAGTCGCAGATCAGGCAAATCGGTCGGCAGGGCGGGTACGTAAACAGCCGGGTCGAGGAAGGCGCGAGCCGCCTCAGGGGTGAGCAGGCCCCGCCGGGCCAGCGTCTGAGCGACAAGTGGGTGACCGCCCACCGCTTCCTGAAGAGCGGGCGGAACGTCGACCGGTTGAGGCTCAAGCCAAACAGCCATAATACTCAAAAAGCCACTTCGGCAATCTGTTCCAGATCGATCGTCACTTCGGACGGTTCCAGATCGTCCTCGAGGTCATCGAGAAAGGCGGCGACAGCGCCGCGCTCACACAAGGAGCGATAGTTGCAAAAGCGGCAGCGCCGCTCGTCAGGAGTAAGCGGCCAGATCGGTTCCGAATGGGCAGCGATCTCGATAACGAGCCCGGCGAGGTAGCCCTCGTCGGCGGCATATTGATCGGCGCTATAGGGAAAGCGCTCGATGGCCCCGCCAAATTCGGCGAACCAGTAGATCATCTCCACCTGCTCCGGATGAGGGACATGGCCGCCATTGAATGCAGCCCCGGCCTTGACAGCCAGGTAACGGTAGACGCGGGTCTGCAGCCGGCTGGCCAGAGTGGCGCGGGATGGGCGATTGAGCACCGCCTTCCAGTCCACCACCACCAGACGTGCGCCTGGCTCGACGGCCAGCAGATCGTATTTGGCCACCAGGCGGTAACCGGCCAGCGGCGCGGCAAGCACCATTTCGGCGCGGCGAACCGTTTCTGGCAGATCCGGCGGCGGGTGCGCGAGGTAGGTGCGCCACCAACGGGCCAACACCTCATCGTGGATCGTGGCCTCCAGCCGCCCCGCGTCGAGCTCCAGGGCATGCTGGTGAGCCAGGTGGTGCAGGTCGGCCCCGCGCTGCATATGCCGCTCGGCCTCCAAGGCCGGCTCGGTGATGAGGGCCGGCCAGGGCTGCATCAGCACGTAGCGCAACTGGAAGCGGCGCTGGCAGTCTACGTAATCCTGAAGGTTGCCCTGGCTGAACCGAAATGTATCAGGTAACGCCATGGCCGACTACCTTTCCGACTCTGCGCCAGCCGTGCGCCGCCAATAGTCCAACAGCTCGATCAGGGGCACAGCCGGCTGTAGCTTTTCCGACGGGCGCCGGCCCGTATTCCAGGTCACGATCAGCTCTCGCCTGGCGCGGGTGATGCCCACGTACAACAGCCGTAACCTCTCGGCTATGTAGTTAAGCCGCGCCTGCTGTGTTGGTTCCACGTCGGTGGATCCGCGCTCAAGCCCACCTTCTGCTGGCTCGCCAGCCAACGCCGCAAGCCGGGCCAGAACCTCGGCCTTCAGGTTCACCCGGCCACGGACGAACCACTTTTCGTCGATGTAGGTATCGTTAGCCGACCCCGAGGGAAAGTCATAGTTGTTGACCGACATGAGGTACACGCGATCCCATTCGAGTCCCTTGGCTTTGTGCATCGTGGCCACGGTGACCACCCCCTTCGGGGGTTCGAAACCGGTATCCTCGTCGGCAAAACCGAGGAAACGGCGCTCGTTGCGGGCGATGACGGCCAGCTCCTCGACCAGCTCGGTCAGACGATAGGTAGGATGCGACTCGGCCACGCCACGCAACAATACAGCCAGCTTGTGAGCCAAGGCCAACTCCCTCGGGTCACGAAACAGGTCGCCGGCCAGGGTGAGGATCAGTTGGTCGACCGGCGCACCAAGCGTGGCCGCCCGGTGCCAACGGCAGGCCACCTCTCGAAAGCCGGCCAACAGCGCCAGCTCCTCGTCTGCCAGCTCGGGCGCCATCGCCGCCAGCCAGTCATGGCCGCCACGAGGCCAGAGATAGGCCTCCACCGTCTGGCAGCCAGCGATCCGCTTGACGATCCCGGCCAGCAGCCCCTCCATCTCCGGCTTGTCACGGTCCTCCCGCCGCCACACCTTGAAGGCCATCGCCAGTTTGCGCGACGAGGTCGGATCGGCCAGGCAGCGCAGCAGGTTGCCGAGCGCGCCGGCAGTCTGGCGGGTGATGCTAGTCGAGCGCAGCAGCTCGATGTAGGGGATTTTCCGCTGCTTGAGCAGCGCAGCCAGCTCAAAGCCACGCTGGTTACGGGGCACCAACACAGCACAAGTGCCCTGCCCATCTTCTGGCGCGGCTTCCTGGGCCTCAGCCCACCGCTGCAACGAGTCAACTACAGTCTGCAGCTCCTGCTCTGGCGTCAAGCCCTGATTC
>JAFGOG010000231.1 GCA_016926595.1 Anaerolineae bacterium | reverse complement strand
GAAAAGGGCGCCTACTTCAAGGGTGAGCTTGAAAAGCTGGCCCGGCAATACCCCGCCATCTACGACCGCATCACCGGCCGGGGGCTGCTGATCGGCCAGCATTTCCACGACGACAAGGTCGGCTACAAAGTGGCCGCCGGCCTCTTCCGGCGGGGCGTGCTGGTCGCCGGCACCCTCAACAACGCCAGGGTCATTCGCGTCGAGCCGCCCTTGATCATCACCCGGCAGCAGATCGACACAGTTCTGGACCGGCTGGCCGACACGCTGGCCGAAGTAAATCGAACAGGCTAGGAGGCGAGCATGAAAATCCTGCTTGTGGGCGTGGGAGGGGTGGGCGAGTCGATCGCCATCATGGCCCAGCGCCTGCCCTGGATCGAGCAGATCGTTCTGTCCGACTATAACACCAAGCGCGTCCAAGAGATCGCCGCCAGGCTGCGCGATCCGGCCAGGTATCCCGAAGAGCGGATAGACGCCAGCGACAAGCAGCAGATCCTCGACCTGGCCCGGAAGTACAAGGTCGACCTCATCCACAACGCCGTAGACCCGGTGTTCAACGAGCCCATCTTTGACGCCGCCTTTGAGTACGGCTGCGCCTACACCGACCTGGCCATGACCCTGTCCAGGCCGCACCCCACCGACCCCTACCACAAACCGGGCGTCAAGCTGGGCGACTATCAGTTCGAGCGGGCCGAGCAGTGGGCCAAGAAGGGCCTGCTGGCCCTCGTCGGCATGGGCGTAGAGCCGGGGCTGTCCGACGTGTTCGCCCGCTACGCCGCCGACCATCTCTTTGACGAGATCGACGAGATCGGCGTGCGCGATGGCGCCAACCTGGTGGTGCGGGGCTATGACTTTGCCCCCACCTTCTCGATCTGGACGACGATCGAAGAGTGCCTCAACCCGCCCGTCATCTGGGAAGATGGGCGAGGCTGGTACACCACCGAGCCCTTCTCCGAGCCGGAGGTTTTCAACTTCCCGGAGGGGATCGGCCCGGTCGAGTGCGTGAACGTGGAGCACGAAGAGGTGCTGCTGGTCCCGCGCTGGATCAAGTGCAAGCGGGTCACCTTCAAGTACGGCCTGGGCGACCAGTTCATCGGCGCGCTCAAGACGATCAAGATGCTGGGGCTGGACAACAAAGAGCCGATCCAGGTCAAAGGCGTCAAGGTCGCGCCGCGCGATGTGGTGGCCGCCTGCCTGCCCGACCCGGCCCGCCTGGGCGACCGCATGTCGGGCAAGGCGTGCGCCGGCACGTGGGTCACCGGCACAAAGGACGGCAAGCCGCGGCAGGTCTACCTCTACCAGGTAGCCGACAACGAGGCCTGCATGCGCGAGTGGGGCGTCCAGGCCGTCGTAGGCCAGACCGCCTTCAACCCGCTCATCGCCTGGGACCTGCTGCAAAGCGGCGCCTGGCAGGGCAAAGGGGTGCTGGGACCGGAGGCCTTCCCGGCCAAGCCGTTCATGGACAAGATGGCAGAGTACGGCTTTCCCTATGGGATAATGGAGATGTAGCGAAAAAGGAGGCTATCATGTCATACGGATACGCAGGCAGAATCCTTCACGCCGACCTGACCAGCGGCGCCCTCGAGATCGAAACGCCGCCGGAGAGCTTTTACCGCAAATACCTGGGCGGTTCGGCCATGGGCATGCACTATATCCTGGACCGGGTACAGGCCGGCGCCGACCCGCTGGGGCCGGACAATGTGCTGACCCTGATGGTCAGCGTCCTGACCGGCGCGCCGATCTCCGGCCAGAGCCGGATGTCCGCCAACGCCCTGTCGCCCCTGACTGACGGCATCGGCGACAGCCAGTGCGGCGGCTTTTTCCCGGCCGAGATGAAATTCGCCGGTTTCGACGGCATCGTCATCACCGGCCGCGCCGCCGAGCCTGTCTACCTGTGGCTGCACGACGGCCAGGCCGAGCTGCGCCCGGCCGGCCATCTTTGGGGCCGCTTTACCGCCGACGCCATCGACCTGATCCACGCCGAGCTGGGCGACACGATTGCCGGAGGCAATCGGATCGAGGTCGCCCAGTGCGGCCCGGCCGGCGAAAAGCTGGTTCGCACCGCGGCGATCATCAACATGGCCAACCGGGCCAACGGCCGCACCGGCATGGGCGCCGTCATGGGCGCCAAGAACCTGAAAGCCGTGGCCGTGCGCGGCAAGAACAAGCGCCTGGCCATGGCCGACGCCAGGCGGGTGAACAAGCTGGCCCGCTGGGGCGCCGACAACGTCGAGATCAACGGCGACGTCGGCGGCCTGCGCGCCCACGGCACCGCCGGCGTGCTCGGCTTTCAGCACGCCACCGGCACCCTGCCCACCTACAACTATAACGCCGGCCAGTTCGAGTTCTACGAAGAGATCATGGGCGAGACCATGACCGACACGATCCTCAAAGAGCGCGACACCTGCTTTGGCTGCGCCGTCCAATGCAAGCGCGTGGTCGAGGCCGAGTGGAACGACCAGGCCATCCTGCCGCGCTACGGCGGCCCCGAGTACGAGACGTGCGCCACCCTCGGCTCCTACTGCGGCGTCCGTGACCTGAAGGCGATCGCCTTTGGCAACCAGTTGTGCAACGCCTACGGCCTGGACACTATCGGCACCGGCGCGACGATCGCCTGGGCCATGGAGTGCTATGAAAATGGCGTGCTGACCAAAGAAGAGATCGGCTTCCCGGCCCGCTTTGGCGACGCCGCGGCCATGGTCCGCCTCATCGAGATGATCGGCGACCGCGAGGGGTTTGGCGACGTGCTGGCCCACGGCTCGCGCCGCGCCGCCAACCTGCTGGGCAAAGGCGCCGAGTACCTGATCACCTGCAAGGGCAACGAGGCCCCGGCCCACATGCCCCAGGCCAAGCGCTCGCTGGGCTTGATCTATGCCGTCAACCCCTTTGGCGCCGACCACCAGTCGTGCGAGCACGACCCGATGATCGAGGAGGGCGCCGCCGACCTGTACATGGAGCGCCTCGCCCTGCTCGGCTTTGACCACACCCTGCCCCCCTACTCGCTCGGGCCAGAAAAGGTGCGTTTTGCCTTCAAGGGCCAGCAGTTCTACTCCTTCCTCGACTCGGCCGCCCTGTGCCAGTTCGTGTGGGGGCCGGCCTGGTGCCTGTACGGCCCGCAGGAAGCGGTGGAGCTGATCCAGGCCGTCGCCGGCTGGGAGGATTTCACCCTCGACGAGCTGATGGCCGTCGGCGAGCGGCGGCTGAACATGATGCGCCTGTTCAACGCCCGGCTGGGCCTCGACCGCCGCCACGACCAGTTGCCGCCCAAATTCTTCAAGCCGCTG
>JAFGOG010000022.1 GCA_016926595.1 Anaerolineae bacterium | reverse complement strand
CTGAACGACTATTCCTACCGGCAGGACAGCGGCAAGCTCGACGACAGCCGCTGGGTTCACCGCCCCGCCTTTGACTGGGAGCGAGCCGTCAAACGGCACGACACGGCCAGCATCGAAGGGCGGGTATTCCAACCCCTGGTGCGGCTGATCCAGATCCGGAAAAGCCATCCGGTGTTTGGCGGGGGCAAAGCGCAGGTGATCGATACTGACAGCCCGAGCGTCTTTGGCTTTATCCACTGGCACCTGCTCGAAGGGCTGCTCGTCCTGGCCAACTTTTCAGAACAGCCGCAACAAGTGGACATGATCCGGTTTCGCACGTATGGCCTCAAACCGGCCATGATCGACCTCGTAAGCGAAGAGCAAGTCAACCTGGGGCGGAGCTACACCATGCAGCCGTATCAGTTCCTGTGGCTGGTGCAAAAATGACCAATGAACTCGACGAAACGGAGTGACGCTGTGACCTCGAATAACCTGTTGTGGTACAAGGATGCCGTTTTCTACGAGGTCTTTTGCCGGGCCTTTGCCGACGGCAACAATGACGGCATCGGCGATCTGCCGGGCCTGACAACCAGGCTCGACCACCTGCATGACCTGGGCGTAGACTGCCTGTGGCTCTTGCCCATCTACCCCTCGCCCCTTCGCGACCATGGCTATGACGTGGCCGACTATACCGCGATCCACGGCGATTATGGCTCGGTAGACGACCTGCACGCCCTCGTGGAACAGGCCCACCGGCGTGATATGCGCGTCATCATGGACCTGGTCCCTAACCACACCTCCGACCAGCATCTCTGGTTCCAGGCCTCGCGCGATCCGGCCCACCCCCAGCATAACATTTACCGTGACTGGTACGTCTGGAGCCCCACCGACCAACGCTACCGCGAGGCGCGCATCATCTTCCTGGACACGGAAAAGTCCAACTGGACCTGGGATCCGCTGCGCAGGGCCTACTACTGGCACCGTTTCTTCTACCACCAGCCCGACCTGAACTACGATTGCCCCGCCGTCCAGCAGGCGATGCTCGACGTGGTTCGCTTCTGGCTGGATCACGGCATAGACGGCCTGCGCGTCGACGCCGTCCCCTACCTGTACGAACGGGAGGGGACCAACTGCGAAAACCTGCCCGAGACCCACGCCTATCTGAAGCGGCTGCGCGCCTTTGTGGACGACTATGCCCCCGGCACGCTGCTCCTGTCAGAGGCCAACCAGTGGCCTGAAGATGTGCGCCCCTACCTGGGCGACGGCGACGAATTCCACATGAATTTCCACTTTCCCCTCATGCCGCGCATTTACCTGGCCCTGGCCAAGGCCGACCGGACGCCGATCGTAGAGATCGTAAAAGTCCGTACGCCGCCCATCCCCGAGTCGTGCCAGTGGGCCACCTTCCTCCGCTGTCACGACGAGCTGACCTTGGAAATGGTCACCGCCGAGGAGCGGCAGTTCCTGTGGGATTTCTACGCGCCCGAGCCGCGCATGAGGCTCAACCTGGGCATCCGGCGCAGGCTGGCCCCCCTCCTCGGCAACGACCGGGCCCGGATCGAGCTGGCAAACTCGCTGCTCTTCACCCTGCCCGGCTCTCCCGTCATCTACTACGGCGACGAGATCGGCATGGGCGACAACATCTGGCTGGAAGACCGAGACGGCGTGCGTACGCCAATGCAGTGGGCCGCCGCGCCCAATGCCGGCTTTTCCGACGCCGACCCAAGCGCCCTGTACTGCCCAGTCCTGGACGACGAAACCTATGGTTACCGGCGGCTCAACGTTGACCTGCAGCGCCGCGACCCGGCTTCGCTCCTGAACAAGATGCGAGAGATGATCCGTATCCGCCGCGCCCATCCCGCCTTTGCCCGGGGCAGGATCCAGTTCCTGGAACCAGCCAACCCGGCCGTCCTGGCCTACCTGCGCGCCGATGGAAACCAGACCATCCTGTGCTTGAACAACCTGTCGTCTGAACGGCAGAAGGTCGAGCTCGACCTTGCCCCCTGGGCCGGGGCCGAGCCGGTCGACCTGTTCACCGGGCAGGGATGTGGCTGCTTGACAGCCGCTCCTCGGCGGTTCGAACTGTGTAGATACGAATACCGCTGGATGCAGTTGGGCTAAAAGGCCAACCCTCACCTGCTTGCATCGTGCCCGCTTTGCGGGTATAATAGCCAGCAGGAGGGGATGGTGGCGACCGACATCTACCAAAAGCTGGCACACTACCTCGACGACCTGCCGGGTGGCTTTCCGGCGACCTCGAGCGGTGTCGAGCTGCGCATTCTTCGCCGGCTCTTTACCCCCGAGGAAGCCGAGCTGGCCCTCAAGCTGAGCCTGCTCGAAGAGGAGCCGCGGGTGATCGCCAGGCGAGCCGGGATGCCGGTTGAGGAGACCGCCCGGCTCCTGGAGCAGATGGCTGGCAAAGGGCTGATCTACAGGACCCAGCCCAAGGGCCGGCCGCCACGTTACATGGCGTCGCAGTTCGTCGTCGGCATCTGGGAGTTTCACGTCAACAGCCTGGACGCCGAGCTTGTCCGCGATTTTGACGAATACCTGCCCACTCTGGCTGCCTTTGACGTGTGGAAAAAAGCGCCCCAGCTCCGGACCATCCCGGTGGGAGAAAGCATCGACGCCGAGCTCACAGTCCTGCCGTACGAGCGGGCCGAGGAGATGGTGCGCAGCCAGAGCCGGATTGCCGTGGCCCCCTGCATCTGCCGCCGCGAGCAGCGGATGGCGGGCCACGGCTGCGACAAGCCGCTGGAGACCTGCCTGGTCTTTGGCGGGGCTGCCGACTATTACCTGCACAACGGGCTGGGCCGGGCCATCAGCCAGCAGGAAGCCCTGTTAGTCCTGAAACAGGCCAACGAAGCCGGGTTGGTTCTCCAGCCGGGCAATTCCAAACGGGCGGGGAACATCTGCGCCTGCTGCGGCTGCTGCTGCGGCGTGCTGCGCAGGATGAAGCACCACCCCGCGCCGGCCAGCCTGTTCGCCTCCCCCTTTGTGGCGGCCATCGACCCGGCCACTTGCCTGGGATGCGGCACATGCCTGGACCGCTGCCAGATGGAGGCGCTGCGGCTGGAGGAAGGCAAGGCGATCCTCGACCTGGACCGCTGTATCGGCTGTGGGCTGTGCGTCAGCACCTGCCCAACCGGTTCCCTCCGCCTGGTTCGCAAGCCGGAATCGGCCCAGCCTTACATCCCCCGGAACTCTGCCGAGGCAGCCATCCGGTTGGGACGGTCGCGGGGCAAGATGACGATCGCCCGCATGATCGGGATGCTGGTCAGGTCTGGTGTGGACCGGCTGTTGGCTTCCAGATAGATCCATAAAGCCGGCAGAAAGAAGAATCATTCCAAGTAGCAGGCTATTCTGGCTCCAGATCACAGGCCAAGCTGTCAGTGCGAAATACACAGACAAGTAAAAGGAGGACTGAACAATGGCGTTTAACCTACGCAACCGTAGCTTCCTCAAAGAGCTGGACTTCACGCCCGGGGAGCTCAATTTCCTGCTAAAGCTGGCCGCCGAGCTCAAGGCAGCCAAGTATGGCGGCTATGAGCGGCCGCGCCTAGTGGGCAAGAATATCGCCCTCATATTTGAAAAGACCTCCACCCGCACCCGCTGCGCCTTCGAGGTCGCTGCCCACGACCAGGGCGCCCACGTCACCTACCTGGGACCGGAAGGCTCGCAGATCGGCCACAAAGAGTCGATGAAGGACACCGCCCGCGTGCTGGGCCGCATGTACGACGGCATCGAGTACCGCGGCTTTGCCCAGCAGACGGTCGAGATCCTGGCCCAATACTCGGGCGTGCCGGTGTGGAACGGCCTGACCGACCAGTTCCACCCCACCCAGACGCTGGCCGACGTCCTGACCATGATCGAGCACAGCGACAAGCCGCTCGGCCAGATCGCCTACTGCTACCTGGGCGACGCCCGCAACAACATGGGCAATTCACTGATGGTCATGGGCTGCAAGCTGGGCATGGACGTCCGGCTGTGCGCCCCCAGGAGCCTGTGGCCGGCCGATGACCTGATCGAGACCTGCCGGGGGATCGCCGCCGAGACCGGCGCCCGCCTGACCCTGACCGAGAGCGTGGAAGAAGGGGTGAAAGGCGTGGATTTCCTGCACACCGACGTGTGGGTGTCGATGGGCGAGCCGAAACAGGTATGGGACGAGCGGATCGGGCTGCTCAAGCCCTACCAGATCAACCTGGAGCTCCTGGCCAAGACCGGCAACCCCAAAGTCAAATTCATGCACTGCCTGCCCTCCTTCCACAACCGCGAGACCAGGATCGGCGAGGAGATCTACCAAAAGAGCGGCATGGACGGGCTGGAGGTGACCGACGACGTCTTTGAATCGGAGCACTCGATTGTATTTGACCAGGCCGAGAACCGGATGCACACCATCAAAGCGGTGATGGTCGCCACCTTGGGAGCATAGACTTGCCGGCCGATCCCTTTTCCACGCTGATGCTGATCCTGCTGACCGCGGCCGACACGGTGGGGCGGTTGTGGCCCTACGTAGCGGGCGGCATCGCCGCCGCAGCGCTGCTGTCGTGGGCCGTCGGGCGCCGGCAGGTCGCCCTGCCGCTGGGGCTGCCCCGACCCCTGGCCGCATCACTGGCCGTGGTCGCTGGCGCCGCCTCGCCCCTGCCGACGGCGGGGGTGGCGCCGGTGGTGCTGCAGCTGCGCGGGCGGGGCCTGCCGCCAGGGCCGGGCCTGGCCTTTGTCCTGGCCTCGCTGCTGATGAACCCCCAGCTTTTCGTGCTCACCCTGGGCGCATTGGGCCCGCGTTTTGCCCTGACCCAACTGGCAGCCGTGCTTGCCGTGAGCGTGCTCCTGGGCCTGGTCTTTGACGCTCGGCGGCCGGCGCAATGGAGCGCCGAGTCAGGGAAGCATGCAGCGCCTTCCCCGGCGCCGATCGGCCGCCTGGCCGGGCATGTGGCCTTTTATTTCCTGGTCGGCGTGCTGGCCGGCGCCGCGATCCAGGTGCTGCTGCCCCACCTGGGCGCGCTCGATTGGCTGGCCGAGCGCGGCTGGCTGTCGACGCCCTTGCTGGGCTGGTTGGGCGCGCCGCTGTACACCTGCGGCGGCAGCGCCGTGCCGCTGGCCAACAGCCTGGGCCAGGCCGGCTTTAGCCAGGGAACGCTCCTGGCCTTTCTGCTGGTCGGGCCGGCCCTGCGCAGCACGTCACTGGCCAGCCTGGGCTGCCTGCTCCCCAAGCGGGCGCTGATCGCCTGCCTGGCTGGCCTGGCGCTGGCCGCCGGTCTGGCGGGCTGCGGCCTGGACTGGCTGCTGAGGGGGGTGTGATGAGCCACAAGCGCTGGCGGTGGGTGTGGATTGTCGGGCTGCTGGCCCTGCTGCTGGCAGCCCAGGTGGCGCAGAGCCTGGCCGTGCCGGCCCATGCTCCCCAGGGCATAGTCCAGGTGGCGATCGTGCGGATTGGAGGAGACGTAGATGCGGCGGTCCGGCAGGCGGTAGCCAAGGCTGGCGGGCTGGAGAAGGTGATCGAGCCGGGCGACACGGTGGTGGTCAAGCCCAACATGGTGATGGACGCCCCGGCGGGCAGCGGCATGGTCACCGACCCGGCCGTGGCGCGGGCTGTGGTCCGGCTGGCCCGCGAGGCAGGGGCAGCCCAAGTGATCATCGCCGAGGGCACGGCCCAATACGGCCAGGGCGACGCCAACCGCGACCGCGCCTGTACCCTGTCCGCCTTTCGCAACGCCGGCTATGACGCCGACGGCGACATGATCGACGACGCCACCGGCGCGCCGTTGGTGGACCTCAACGACAGCGGCGGCACAGACGGGCGCGACCCGGCCAAGGTGAGGCAGGTCACCGTGCCGATGGGGCTGATCCGCAAGGAGTACTGGCTGCCCAATGTGGTGCTCGACGCCGACGTGCTGATCAGCGTGCCGGTGTTCAAGAACCACTACAATGCCGGGGTGACGCTGGGGATGAAAAACCTGGTCGGGCTGCTGCCCAACGACATCTACCACGCGCCGGGCAACGTCTATGGCAAGCACAGCCTGGATCACAGCCCGGTCAGCCTGGACCAGCACATCGTCGATCTGAGCCTGGCCCGCCACCAGCCCGATTTCGTGGTGGTCGACGGCCAGCGGGGGATGATCGACGGGCCGATCGGCTCGCAGATCATCCAGCCGCCAATGGGCCTGATCCTGGCCGGGCGCGACGTGGTGGCTCTGGACACGGTCGGCGCGTTGGTAATGGGCTATGACCCCCGCGCCATCCCTTATCTCCAGTTGGGCGCCCAGAGCGGGGTAGGGACGACCGACGTCGGCCACATCCAGGTGGTCGGCGTGCCGGTGGCCCAGGCCCGGCGTGATTTTCCGGCGCCCTATGCCGATTCGCCCGCCCGCCGCGCCGACGCCCAGCCGCCGATGGCGACCCTCAACATTCCGGGCGGCCAGCCCTGGTCGGGCGCCGTGACAGTCGAGGTCCAAGCCGGCGACGACGATGCCTTGGCTCGGGTGGAGCTATACCTGGACGGCAAACAGGCAGGCCAGGCGCTGGCTGGGCCCTTCCAATTCAGCCTGGACGCAGACCAGTACCTGCCAGGGGCTCACACCCTGCGGGCTGTGGTCTACGACCGCAGCCTCAACCAGGCCGAGGCCGTCCAGGAGGTCCAGTTTGCCGCGCCGACGGCCACGGCTCTCCCGCCGACCGCCACGCCGGTTCCGCCTTCGGCCACGCCGATTCCGCCTTCGGCAACGCCGGTCCCGCTTTCGGCGACGCCGGTCCCACCTTCGGCCACGCCGATGACGCCGACCATAACGCCGTCGCCGTCTCCGACGCCAACTCTGCCTCCGCCGACCCTGGCCGCCGTGGTGGCTCCCACTACGGCGGCAGCCTCAATGCCCGGCGAGCCGGCCAGCGTACAGCCGGCCGAAAAGGCAGCCAAAGGCAGGTCGCCGATCCCGGAATGGCTCTTGTACGTTGTGGGCGCTATGTTAGGCTGCCTGATCCTGGCTTTTGCCGTGCTGGCCGTAGCCATCGCCTCGGGATGGCGAAGCAGCCGCTAGAGGCAACAGTTTAGGGGTAAGCGATCCCGTCGCCAGCGAATACCGGCACAGGATAGGAGCGCCGCCGGCACGGCGCCTGGTAGGCAATATATGGTTGTGCGGCCTGCCGATGGAGCCCCGGCAGGCCGCACCCGCTTTTATCTAGTAGTTGATGACCCGCGGCAGTTTCTTGGCCTGCTCGATCCAGTCCGCCACCTGATTTTGGGTAGGCGGCCGGCGAACCAGCTTCTTCTCCGCGTTGACCGCGAGCATCTTCTGGTACAGGTTCTCGGGCACGCGGCGCGCCAATTCCACCACGGTGTCTACCCCAGCCTCTTCGAGCAGGTCAGAGTATTCCGAGGCCACGCCCTTGATCCGGTACAGGTCGACGTGATTGACCCACTCCAGGATCTTGGACTCGGCGATGCCGGTCTTTTCGGCAAGCCCCTTGCGGCCTTGGGGCATGGCGCCCTGTTCCAACAAGGTCTCGGTCTTGGCAACGCCCGCTGCCTGTAGCTTGGCGGCATATACGGGGCCAATACCCTCTACGTCTTCAATTTTTGCCATTGCTGGGACTCCTTTCGTGACGGTAATCTTGACTGCACGTTGGTTCTGCACTTGATACAAGCTTTGTACCACAGATCGTCATAAAACGCAAAAACCAAGGGCTGTCTCCCGATCATACATCCTTGACACGCGGCAAGGCCTATGCTATCATAGTCGCGAGCCCTGGCGGGTACCGCCACCTTCCTCAGAGG
Source organism: Anaerolineae bacterium (assembly GCA_016926595.1). The sequence continues at coordinate 649 of JAFGOG010000022.1, read as the reverse complement.
ATAAGCATGATGGTTGGCAAGGACAAGGTTCAATTCCTGATCGGCGAGCGGCTATACCTCCGGTCGCTGGAAAAGGAGGATTTGGCTCAGATCCGGCGCTGGGCCAACGACCCCGAGATCCGGCGGCTGACCGGCGAGGTCACGCCCATGAGCCAGGCCGGCGCGGACGAGTTCCTGGAAAAGGTCCGCACCGACAAGGAGCGGGTGTGGTTCGTCGTCGTGCTAAAGGAGGGCGACCAGGTGATCGGCGAAGCCGGCCTGTTGCGCATCTTTTGGCCGTGGCGGACGACCGACCTGAGCATTATCATCGGCGACAAGGAAGCGTGGGGCCAGGGTTACGGCAGCGAGGCGATCCGCCTGCTGCTCGACTATGCCTTTGGCTGCCTGAACCTACACCGCGTTGCCATCGGCGTCGTCGGTTTTAACCGGCGGGCCATCCGTTTCTACGAGAAGGTTGGTTTTAAGCAAGAGGGTGTCCAGCGCGACGGCTACTACCATGGTCACGCCTACCACGACTTTGTGATGATGAGCATCCTGGGGGAGGAATTCCGCGCCATGCAGCGCAAAGAGGAAAAAGGATCATGACCGACAAGGCTTTTCAGGACTATTATCCCGACAACGTTTCCCACTGCTACGGCTGTGGCCGGCT
>JAFGOG010000230.1 GCA_016926595.1 Anaerolineae bacterium | reverse complement strand
TCCCTGTTGGATGTCGAAGACGTTTTCATCTTTCGAGCCATCAGGAGCGGTTTCTTTCTTCTTGGTATTGCCATGCAAGTCGAGGACATAGATTTCGGAAAACGTCTGCATCAATTGCTGCCGCATCCCACGGAAGGTGGGATTGTCCAGGTAGCCGTGGTTGGTGATCATTGCCAGGATGCCGGCCCCGGTCTGCTCAATACGCCACTGCGCGAAGCGGATGAACTTGACGTAGTCGTCTTGCAGCCACTTGGGATTTCTCTCACCCAAGGGTTTGCCATCCACGTAGTAGTACGACTGCACCAGGTCCCCGATAAAGTTGAGCGTGCCATCGGGGTTGCGGCTGGTGTTCGCCGAGTGTCCCGAATAGGGCGGGTTTCCAATCACCACCGTGATCGGCGTATCCATCCGTGCGCGATTGGCTTCTTGGGCCTCCTTTGCCAGGAAGGGCGTCTCGGTGCGTGGGATCTCGTGCGCCGGCTGCAAGGCGTTGGTCAGGTAAACGCGCAGGCGCTCGTCCGAGGAGAAGTCGCACCCCGTCTCGCGCAGCGCCAGCCCCAGCTTCATGTGCGCTACAGCATAGGGGGCCATCATCAGCTCGAAGCCGTACAGCCGCGGCAGGAGATGCCGGGCGACGTACTCGTTCCAGCGCGCCGGCCGGCCGGCCAACGGTAGGCGATCCCGCTCGCAGAAGGTCTCATAGACCTGCTGGATGACGTGCTGCAAAAAGGTGCCCGTGCCGGTCGCCGGGTCGAGGATCTGCACCCGCGGCACCTGCTGCCCTTGCCACTCCATCGTCCCGGTGTCGGCCAGGCCGTCCGGACAGGCGAACTCTGTTCGCAGCAGGTGGTCCACCGAGCGCACGATGAAGGAAACCACCGGGTCGGGGGTGTAGAACACGCCGCGCCTGGCTTTTTTCTCGGCGTCGTACTCGCGCAGGAACGACTCGTAAAAGTGGACGACCGGGTCTTCCTTGTGCTCGCGGCTTTGCCTCCCAAACTCGCGCAGGATCGCCTCGATGTCGGTCTCGCGCAGCGTCTCGACCAACTCGTCCACCCCCAGCTCGTCCAGGTGCACGGTGTGCCGCCGGCCGGTCCCCACCTTCAGGCACTCGTCCAGCAGGTCGCGCAGAAAGGGGTTGGTATTGGGCACCAGGGCGGTCACCGCCGCGGCGCTGAACTCGCCGCTGTGGGTGGCGCGGGCCGAGAAGAGGCCGTAGGTGACGGTCTGGGCGTACATGTCGGCAAAGTCGTCCACCGACAGGTCGTGGATCAGCACGCGCCGGAACGAGTCGTACAGGCGGTGCAGGGGGCCGCTCTCCCGCTCGACCTGGTAGGTCTCGTTGACCATGGCGCGCGTCGCCGCCGCCAACTGCGCCATGCGGGAGGCCAACTCTTGCGCCGTGGTGATGGGGGCGCGGTGGGCCGTGGGGAAAGCGGCGCTCCAGCGGGCCTGCCAGGCGGCGATGTTGCCCTCGTCGGCCGGCCAGCGCAGCGCTTCCAGGTTCAGGTTCTTGATGTAGTAAAAGTGGCTCTCCTGGCAGTCCCAGGAAAAGGTAGCCAGCTCGGGCAGCCGGCCTGGGGCCTGGCGAAAGTGCGCGAACGAGATGCTGCGGTACTCGGGCTCGCCCTGGGAGCAGACAAAGAGCAGGTCCTCCAGCGCCCAGGCCGGCCGCTCGGGGTGCCGGCTGCGGCTGGTCGGCACCAGCGCCTGCAGGATGCGCCGCAGCACGACCACCGGCAGGCGCTTGCTCTCGAACTCGATATAGAAGATGCCCCAGGGTTGGGTATCCACCAGCGGCCGGATCTGCTTGACGGCCTCGATCCGGACCGCGTAGCGTGGGTCCAGGTCCAGCTCTTCGGGATCGTAGTCAAAGACAATATCCCGGGCATCGCCCACCTGGATCGGCCAGTCCAGCCGGTCGGCGAGGTAGGCAATCAGGGCTGGAAAACTGGTCAGCTTGCGCAGCTCGGCGATCTCGCGAGGGTCCATGGCTCCATCCTTTGTCTAGACCAGTTCCATCCAGGCGACGAGTGTGCTCCGGACCCCAATGGGGGCCTGGACCTTTTTCAGGTAGGTATTCTTGACGTGGTCGTCCATCATCCGACGGACTTGAGTTAAGGTCTCCTTGGGGGTCAATGCCTGGCGCGGGGTCTCCGGGTTGCTCTGGATGAGAGGAAAGATTCGCGCCGCGTCGTCCGCAATCGCCCCGGTCGCCAGGTCATAGAGGTACCAGCGCGTGAAGCCGGCCTCGCCTTCCCATTCGCCGGTGGTGGCGTCGCGGGCCGGCAGCCGGTAGCAAAAGAAGGCCGCCCGGGCCTGGGGCGAGGGCTCTCCGGGATAAGCCTTGCCGCTAAAGACACGCAGCGGCATATCGGCCAGCCGCGCCGCCAGCTCGGGATGGTCCTGCAAGAGCTTCTGGTAGACCAGGTGCATCTCTTCCTGGGAGGAAGTCGTTCCCTCATAGTCCCGGTTGAACTCACGCAGGGCCTCGTAGTCATCGTCCGGCGTGAGGAACTTGCGCCCCTCGATGCCAAAGGTCTTGGAGATGCGGAGGGCTTTGTGCGTCACGCGCTCATAGAGGCTGAGGATGCGGTTGAGTTCGGCGGGCGGGATAAAGTTCCACAGCCAGACCGTGCCGCGCACCGCGGCCATATCGGGGTGATCGGTGACCATTTGGGCTTCGATCTCCGGATCGAGACGCCGGTCCACGCGGCCAATGCGTTGCATGAGACGCACGGGGTTCCAGTGGAGATCATAGTTGATGATGCAAGTCGCATCCTGCAAGTTGAGACCCTCGGAGAGCACGTCGGTAGATATAAGCACGCGCGTTTCCGGGACCGCTGCCGCGGTCAGTTCCGCGCTGCTGCTCTCGTTGTAATAGGGTGAAAAGGCACGGATCGTGACGCTGCGGTCCTGGTCGCTCTGGCTGTCCACCTCGGCCAGCGGCCCGATGCCGGCGGCGCGCAGTTCGTCCGCAAGGTAGCGGGCCGTGTCCACGTACTCGGTGAAGATGAGTACCTTGTGGGCCTGCAAGACGGGATCGGTGCGCATTTGAGCGATGAGCTGCTGAAGTTTGTCATCGCGGGTCGGGTCAAACCGGGCCAGCTCCTTCAGAAAGTCGGCCAGCTGCTCAATGTCTTGGATCGCTTCGAGGACCATTTCGGCGACGTCGTACTCGTTTTCGTCCAGCTTCTCGATGCGCTTCTTGGCTTCCTCGGGAATAACATCTTCGTCTAGCGCCTCTTCGTCTTCGGCGCCACGTTGGTGCTGTTGAATGCGCGCCAGGAGGGACGCGTTCTGCCCTTCCCAGCGCTGGGCCGCGCGGGAGTTGTGCAAACGGACAAAGTAGAGGAGCTTGAGCAAGAGGCCTTCACAGCTCGATTCAAAGGCGCGGGCCGAGCTCTCGAACCGCTTGAGGAGCAGGGTGCGGATGAGGCCGACGACCTGCATCTGCCGGCCGCGTTCCCAGACGTCCACGCCGGCTTGATCGCGGCGGTAGACTACGGGCGAATAGATTGCCAGCGAGAGGAGGGGCTTTTCCTTGTCAAAGGCTCGCTCCACACTCTGCAAGAGCGCACCGTAGGTCTGGGCCAGCGAGTAGGGGACGACCTGGGGGTCTTTCCGCTGGGGAAAGGCCACGTGCTGGCCGCCGTGCTGTTCCAGGCTGCGCTTGACGTAGGCGCGGCTGCGCTGCACCACCAGCGCGCGGAACAGCTCGTCCTTGCCCAGGATCTCTTCCGCCGCGCGGCTGTCCAGCTCGACAGAGTCCGCCGCGCTGTCGCCCAGCAGCGCATCCACGGCGTCTTCCATCCGGCGAAAGTGGCCGCGCAGCGTGTGGATACCCAGGGGGGCGGCGCGGAAGTAATCGGGTTGGCGCCGCGAAAAGAGTTCGATCAGGTGCATCAGATCGTAGAGGGTGTTGTTGATCGGCGTGGCGGTGAGCAGGAACAACTGCTTGCCCGCGGCCATCTCGTAGAGCTTTTTCTGGCGTTCCGAGGTAATATTGCGAAAGTGGTGCGCCTCATCGATGACGATGGCGTCCGCCTCGTCGGCGATCTCTTGCATCAGCTCGGGATACTCCCCGCCGCGCAGCAGGTCGGTATGGTTGTAGATGGCCAGGTTGCTGAAACGGCCTCGCACCTCGGGCAGATAGCGGCGCAGTTTGGCTTCCCAGACGTCCACCCGTGCTGCCTTGGGCACGAACAGGGCGATGCGTTTGCGCTCGAAAAGGAGGCGTTCAATGACCATCAGCCC
>JAFGOG010000229.1 GCA_016926595.1 Anaerolineae bacterium | reverse complement strand
CTTCCGTGATCTCTTCCTCGAAGGTGATCTCGCCCCGCAGCATTTTGTGCACCTCGCACAGGCGGGCTGAATTGAACAGGATGCGCCGTTCGCGCGCGGTGAGCCCTTTGTCCAATTCCACGCGGCTGGTAAAGACGGTGGCGGCCTTGCGGTCGGCAAGTTCGGTGCGGCTTTCCACTGAAACGGCCAGCCTGCCGAGTGTTATCCCCTTGTTGGCGGCGACCGCCGCCATGGTCAGCGCCATTCAAGCGCCCAGCGCGGCAGCCACCAGCTCCAGGGGGCAAAACCCGGCGCCCGCGTGGTCGAGGTGGGTCCGCTGATCTGCCACAAAGTGGCGGTCGCGATTCTCAGAGCCGATCGCGGAAATCGATACCCGGTTGTCGCCCAGGTAGGTCGTCGTGACGCGGTTGATCAGCGTTGAATCGTCCACAACGCCATTATATGGTTTCGCGGCGTGGGTGTCAAGTCTTGTGGAGCGGCCTGTGATTTTGTGTTATGTGCCTGGCCTGTGGTATAATAAAGCACCATGAGAAAAGGAGCCAACCCTCGTGCGGACAGCCGCCTGCCCTTGCGGATCCCGGCTGTGGCCAAGTGGATAATCCCCATCGCCATCGCCGTCCTGATCATCTGGCTGGTGGCAGATGCCTGCCATCAGGACCCTGGCGCCCCGGCGGCGGCGACTTTGACCTCCAGTCCGCAGGCGTCACGCATCGCGCCGTCCACCCTTACTACTGCTCCGGAGCTGCCCAGCGTCGGCATGGTGACGGCCGAGCCGACGCCTCCGGCCCAGGTGTACATCGTCCAATCGGGCGACACCCTGGGCGGGATAGCGGCCCGTTTTGGCTGCCAGGTGGACGCCATCGTCCGAGCCAACAAGATTGCCAACCCGAATGTCCTAAGTGTGGGACAGCAGTTGGAGATCCCTTCCCCCCAGATCGAGACCGGACCCGCCGCCCGGCTGCTGCCCGACAGCGAGTTCGTCAACGGCCCGGCCTATGTCGATTTCGACGTCGCCGCTTTTGTGGTCGGTCAGGGTGGCTACCTGGCCAATTATTCCGAAAATGTCGGAGGTAGGGTTCTGAGCGGGGCAGAGATCGTGCGCCTGGTGGCTCACCACTACAGCGTTGGCCCCAGGTTGCTGCTGGCGATGATCGAGCTCAAGGGCGGTTGGGTGACTGATGCCAGCCCGGTTGCAGCGGCGCTGGGCCGCAACAGCAGCCGGTCGAGCCTGTTCAGCTATCAGTTGGCCTGGGCGGCTGATCGGCTCAACAAAGGTTACTACGACTGGCGGGGCCGTGGCATGGAGCTGATCACCTGGGACGACGGCTCGGTCACCCGCTATGCCTCCACCCTGAATGCCGGGACGGTCGGGCTGCAATACTTTCTGTCGCTGGATGCGACCAAGAGCCAGTGGGCGACGTGGGTGGGCGACGGCCCGGACAGCTTTATCGCTACCTACCGGCGCCTGTTCGGCGACCCGGCCCAATACGCCGTGCAGCCGCTCGTCCCGGCCGACCTGGCCAATCCAACCCTGTCGCTGCCCTGGACCAAGGGGGAGACCTGGCACTTTACCGGCGGCCCGCACGGCGCCTGGGAGGACGGCAGCGCCTGGGCCGCCCTCGACTTTGTCCCGACCGGCGGGCCGTTTGGTTGTGCAGTGCCCGCCTCTTGGGCCACGGCCGCTGCACCCGGCCTGGTCATATACAGCCAGGACGGCGAAGTGCTGGTCGACCTCGACGGGGACGGCCACGAGGAAACCGGTTGGGTGTTATTCTACCTCCACATAGCCAGCGACGGGCGCGCGCCGGTCGATACTCAAGTCAGGCAGGGCGATCCGATCGGCCATCCTTCGTGCGAGGGTGGCTTTTCCCAGTCCTCCCATTTGCACTTTGCCCGCAAGTACAACGGCGAGTGGATCGCCGCCGATGGGCCGCTGCCGCTTATCCTGTCGGGCTGGCAGGCCCATTCGAGTGGAACCGACTACGAGGGCACCATGACGCGGGGTGGGCGGACCATAACCGCCTCTGAGACGTGGAATGCACAGGTCAACGGCCTGACCGCAGACTGACGGAATCGGCGGATCGGACGTGATTACCAGCCTGCACAACCCCAAGGTCAAGCTCCTGCGTTCCCTCCGGCTGCGCAAATACCGCGAGCAGGAGGGCTGCTTCCTGGTCGAGGGCATCCGTGTGGTAGAAGAGGCGCTGGCCTGCGCTGCGCCTGTGGATATGGTTGTGTACGCACCCGATCTGCTGGTGAGCGAACGGGCGCAGGCGCTCGTCGAGCAGGCAGGGCCGGGTCGTCGCCTCGCTCTGTCGGCCGAGGCTTTTCGCAGCCTTTCGGACCGGGATGATCCGCAGGGGATCGCGGCTGTGGTACGCATCGAGGACCGGCCCCTGTCTGCGCTGTCCCTCTCAGCGGAGATGCTGGTCATCGTCGCCTACCAGTTGAGCGATCCGGGCAACCTTGGGGCGATCATCCGCACGGCCGACGCAGCCGGCGCGACCGGGGTAATAGCCGTGACGCCGTCGGTTGACCTGTACGATCCTCAGACGGTGCGGGCGACGATGGGCTCGCTCTTTGCCCTGCCCGTGATCTACCCGGTCGAGCCTCCGGCCCTGGAGCGATGGGTAGCGGAGGTCCGGGCGGCGAGAGTGCCGCTGTGTGTCGTGGCTTCGTCGGCTCACGGCTGGCAGGATTACTATGAGGTCGATTACCGTCATCCCGTGGCGCTGTTGGTCGGCAACGAGCGCTATGGGCTGCCGTCCGACCTCCGCGACGGGGCCGATCTGCTTGTCCGCCTGCCAATGTTCGGGCGGGCTACTTCGCTAAACGTTTCGGCGGCGGCGGCGGCGATGGTATACGAAATAATCCGCCAGCGCCGCCACTCATAACCCCTGCCGCAGCGCCCCGTCGATTGCTCCTGCTGTCCACGGCAGGTGGTAGGCGCATGCCCGGATCAGTCCCCAGCAGCCGGTCATCATCATGTCGCCATGGGGCGCCGCCAGGTAGGGTTTTAGCTTTGATCCGGCCAGCAGCCTTCGGCGCGGGCCGGTGACGGCCACCCATAGTGCGTCAGGCTGGGCAGACGACCGGTCGACGATCAGCGCTCCATGGCCATGATCTGCAAATACCTCGTCGTTCGATAGGGTGCCGGCGGCAAGGCGGACCAGCAGCTCTTCCAACTGCGCTTGGCTGAGCTTGCCGGTGTGGTGCTCAAACAGCCCGGCGATGTTCCCCCGGCGCAGGTGAAAAGCCAGGGTGTGCAAGTTGCCCACGTTGGCGATGATCACCTCCTCACGACTGCCGACCTGGGGGTCTTCTAACGCGCCGAGCACGGCCGCTGGGGCGGTGTCCATCACCACCACGGGCCGGCCTGCCGGCGCACTGGAAGCCGCGGCCTGCAGGCGGGTCATACTGGCCGGGATCGCTTCCCGCGGAAAGGCAAAGCCAGCCAGGCCTGATCCGTCACGGATGCGCTCGGCTAGGTATCCGAAGCGGAAGAGCCGGTCGCTGACGCCGGGCGGCGCGGCGCCGTGGTCAAAGACGGCCACAGCCAGCGCGTCGACCCGGTCAAGATCGAGGCCAAAGGCGCCATAGGCGCAGGCCAGCGCATTATAGTCCAGGTCCCTCATCACCAGGCGGCGGATGCCCGGCAGGCCAGCCGCCTGTTCCTCGTCGACGATCTGCACGCCGATGGCCGCAACTTCGTTCAGGTCGTCGTTGAAGGTGCGGGCAGCGTCGGGCGTGGCAAACACTCGCCCGCCTGCCTTTAGGTGATCCTCGGCGGCCCAACTGCACGGCCCGCCGCCCATCGTCACCCCGGTCAGCAGCAGGTCCTGGCCGTCATGGGTGGTAGCCCGGATCGCCTGAGCCAGCAGCATGGTTGGCGAGGGCATGACCAGCTTCAGAGCATTCTCCGGCTCCTTGTCGGTGTCGAACAGCAGCACGTCCTGCGTGCCGGTGCCAATGTCAACGGCCAGGATCTGCATAGAATCCTCTCCAGTCTAGGCTCAGTTTCCTCAAACGACCAGTATTATAGTGCAAATCGGCAAACCGGCAAATCTGCCTGGCGGCTATCGGCCATTTGCCTAGCCCTGCCCCTGATTTTGCACACTGCCAGGCCTGTGGTATAATCGCCGCTTGCCAATCAGTAGGAAGGATGACACGATCATGAGCACCGATCTCTTGAGGTCAGTAGAAGAACAGCAGTTGAAAGAGACAGTACCCGATCTCCTGCCGGGCGACGATGTACAGATCCATTTCCGCATCGTCGAGGGCGGCAAGGAGCGGATCCAACTGGTCCGTGGCACCGTGATGCGCATCAGGCGGGGGACGGTCAACGCCAGCTTTACCGTACGCCGCATTGCCTCGCACGGCGTGGGCGTCGAGCGTACCTTTCCCACCCATTCGCCGCGCATCGAAAAAGTCGAAGTGCTGCGCCATGCCCACGTCCGCCGCGCCAGGCTCTATTTCCTGCGCGGGCGACAGGGCAAAGCGGCCCGTCTGAGAGAAAAGCGGCTGGCCAAGAAATAGAGTGCAGTTCTGCGCTACGGTGACGAGGGGCGTGCGAGGGTCAACCATCGCACGGCCCTTGTTACATTTGTAGGGCTTTTATGACTGAGGGTCGCATTCTGCCGAACCTGGATTACGAGACACCCCGCTGGGCAGCCGGCTACCGGCGTGTGGCCGGGCTGGACGAGGCGGGGCGGGGCGCCTGGGCTGGCCCGGTAGTGGCTGCTGCGGTAGTGCTGCCGCCCGGTGACCGGGCGCTGCTAGAGCGCCTGTGCGGCGTGCGCGATTCCAAGCAATTGACGCCAAAGCAGCGCGAGATCCTGCTGGAGGTGATCCGGGAATGCGCCGCGGCAGTCGGCATTGGCGCCGTGCTGCCGGATGAGATCGACCGGCTGGGCATCGTGCCCGCCACGCGCCGGGCCATGGTCCTGGCCCTGGAAGCGATCTCGCCGCCGGCTGACTATCTTCTGATCGATTACCTGCCTCTCGCCGAAGTGGCGCTGCCCCAATACAGTCTGCCCAAGGGGGATGCCCGAGTGTTATCGATCGCCGCGGCGTCAATAGTGGCCAAGGTCAGCCGCGACCGGATGATGGTCGAGCTGGAGGAGCGGCTGCCCGGCTATGGTTTTGGCCGGCACAAGGGCTATGGCACGGCGCTGCACCAGGCCGCCCTGACGGCGTTGGGGCCGAGCCCGGCGCACCGGTTGTCCTTTGCTCCCCTTCGTGGCAGCGATTCCGGTCGCTTTCGATAAGAAAACGACCGGCATGGATCACCCGGCAAACCGCGCCCGGGTGAATGTCAAAAAGCGCGCCACCACCGGGTCGGTCGGACGCTGCGACAGGTAGGCCAGGTACAGATCGCGGCGGAGATCCACGCCGTCGAGCCGGACGCAGACCAGGTGGCCATCGGCCTGAGCCTGGGCGGCGGCCCGGGCTGATACGAATCCCAGCCCCAGCCCTTGCTCCACCGCCTGGAGCACCGCCTGGGTGCTGCCCAAGGTCAGTACCACGTTCTTTTCGGCCAGCGTCCGACCGGCCATGGCCAGCGCCCCTTCGACACTGCGCCGCGTGCCCGAGCCCCCCTCGCGCATCACGAGCGGCTGTCCCCGCAGCTCCTCCACTGCCACGTGGCCTCGCCCGGCGAAAGGGTGATGGGGCGGCACGGCCAGGACCACCTCGTCGGCCACCAGGCGCTCCAGGCGGAGCCCTGCCCTGTCCACCACGGCCCCGACAAAGCCCACGTCTGCGTCGCCGTCCAGTACGCGGCGGGCCACCTCGGCCGTGTCGGCGATGATCACCTCCACCTGGGTCTGGGGATACTGCTCTCGGAAGGCAGCCAGCAGGCCCGGCAGCAGGTACTCGCCGGGGATGGTGCTGGCGGCCAGGGCCAGATTTCCCCGAGTGATCGTTTTGAGCAGGGCCAACCGCTCCTGGAGCGCCTCGAAATGGGCCAGGGTCTCACGGGCAAAGGCCAGGACCTGTTCCCCAGCCGGCGTGAGCGCCGCCTGTTGTTGAGGCCCTCGCACCAGCAGCGCCGCCCCCAGCTCCTGCTCCAGCCGCTGCACCTGCTTGGTGACCGCTGGCTGGCTGACGTCCATGGCGCGGGCCGCTGCCGACAGGCTGCCTTGTTCGACCACGGTTAATAGGGTGCGCAGGTGCTGCACGTTCATATTCAATTGCCTTTCCGAGCTGTATGATCTCTATAACAATCAGTTATAATAGGCCATAGTCTACCCCAACTTGGCTCTACTTGCAAATTAGCCGGTATGGTCAGCGTTGATCTGCGTCCAATCAGCAGTTGCCCCGCCGCTTGCTTGCCGGTTCCTCGCTTTTCAGGTATAATCGGTCCGCCGGATAGGCGTGAGGGCTGGCCCTTGGCCATGGCCCACGGTCTTTTTGTGGGAGGGACCTGTGCAGCTAACAGTGACGGATATCGAACAGCTCAAAAAGAAGGTGCGCAAGATGACCGCCGGCCGGGTGCTCGGCGGGGGCACCGCCAATGTCCGCCTGGAGATGGGGCCGATGAACGGCTGCCGGGCGCTAATCGCCGCCGGTTATGGACCGATGAGCGACAAGCCGCAGGCGGTCGCCCATGATCGCCTGTTGTGGATCCTGGATGGCCGGGTCGAGATCTCTGACCCCTCAGAAGAGGTGAGCTACCTCAGCCAGGGGGAATCCGCAGTGCTGGCTGCCGGCAAGCCGTTCCGGCTGGTCTTTCCGCAGTTGACGATCTACCTGGCGGTTGAGCCGGTAACCGGTTGAAGGCTATGCTCGTAGCAGGGCTCGACATCGGTTCCCGGACCATCGCCCTGGTCGAGTGGGACGGGATGCAGATCGTGCGGTCGGTCGTGGTCGATACCGGCAACGATCCGTTGGGCAATGCGCGGGCGCTGATCGTGGGTCGCACTTACGACCGGCTGGTGGCCACCGGCTATGGGCGCAACCTGGCCGCCGAACGCGAGCTGGCCGGCGAGGTGATCTCCGAGATCAAGGCCTACGGCCTGGGCGCATATCACATCTACCCCGACGTCGGCACGGTGCTGGACATTGGCGGCCAGGACAGCAAGGCCATCGAGGTCGGCCCCGGCGGGCGGGTGCTGCGCTTTGAGATGAACGATCGCTGCGCCGCCGGGACGGGCCGCTTCCTGGAGAATATGGCCCACGCGCTGGGGATGGCTGTCGAGGATCTGGGGCCGCACGCACTGAAAGCCGGCGGTCGAGCAGTGAGCATTTCCAGCATGTGTACCGTTTTTGCCGAGTCGGAGGTAGTGTCGCTAGTCGCCAGGGGCGAGGACAGCCGGCGCGTGGCCCTGGGCCTGCATTGGGCCATTGTCAACCGGGTTGGGGGCATGGTCCGGCGTGTCGGCGTGCACGAGAGGTTCATTTTTGCCGGCGGCGTGGCGCTCAACCTCTGCCTGCGGCAGCTTTTCGCTGAAGCGCTGGGCGTGCCGGTCTACGTGCCCGATGATCCGCAGATCGTCGGGGCGCTGGGCGCGGCGCTGCACGCCGCCGGGCCAGGATGATCTGTCAGACATAGCGCCTTTGGAGGGGAAGAGATGACCACAAGCAACCTGCCGGTCGTGGGCGCCATAGTTCAGTTCCGCTCAGATCGTGAGGCGCCTGAACCCCAGCCTCGGCCGGCGCAGCCCGCTTGAATCCGGCGCTGACGTGATGAGGGATCGACTCTTGACTATAACACAAGGCCGTAACTGAGGAGGAAAAAGATGCCATACACTAATGCAGGCAGGCTGCTGCGGATCGATTTGACCACAGGCCAACAGCGCGACGAGCCCATAGCCGACGATGACCTGCGCTCATACCTGTTGGGCAGCGGACTGGCGGCCAAGATCTTTTTCGAGGAGATGGACCCGGCCCTGGACCCGCTCGATCCGTCTAGCCCGCTGCTGGCCTTCAATGGGCTGCTCACCGGCACCTTTGCGCCGACCGGCTGCCGCAGCTCGTGGTGCGGCCGCTCGCCGTTGACCGGCATCTGGAACGAGTCCAACATGGGCGGCCATTGGGGCGCTGAGCTGCGCTTTGCCGGCTACGACGGCCTGATCGTCACCGGGCGGGCGGCGGAACCGGTCTATTTGTGGGTCCACGACGGCCAGGCGGAAATCCGGCCTGCTGAACAGGTTTGGGGGCTGGATCACTTTGACGCATTCGAAAGGATCCGGGCCGAGACCGACTCCAAGGCCCAGGTAGCGTGCATCGGCCCGGCTGGCGAGAGGTTGGTGCGCCTGGCCAACGTCGTGCAGGGCGGTCAGGGTCATACCCGCACCGCTGGGCGAGGCGGCATGGGAGCGCTGCTTGGCTCCAAGAACCTGAAAGCGATCGTCGTGCGCGGCCAAGATAAGCCCCAGTATCCCGACCCTAAGGCCTTTCGCGACTTTGTGCAGCAGATCAACAAGTTTATCCAGCAGAACTCACTGGGCCTGTCGCGCTTTGGCACGGCCGGCGGCGTGGGCGGGGCGGAAGCAGCCGGCGACCTGCCGCTCAAGAACTGGGCGCAGGGCAGTTGGAAGGAGGAAGCGGCGCGCATCACTGGTCAGCGGATCGCTGAGACGATCTTTGAGCGACACACCCACTGCTTCGCCTGCCCCATCGGCTGCGGCAAAACGGTACGGATTGCCGACGGCTCGTATGCCGGTATCTACGGCCATGGGCCAGAATACGAGACGCTGGCCGGCTTTGGCGGAAACTGCCAGTGCGACGACCTGGATGCCATTGTCCAAATGAACGATCTGTGCAACCGCTATGGCCTGGATACGATCAGCACCTCGTCGGCCATCGCCTTTGCCATGGAAGCTTACGAACGAGGCCTGATCTCCCGGCGCGATACCGGCGGCCTGGATTTGACCTGGGGCAACGCCGAGGCGATTATCGGCGCCATTCACGCCATCGCCGGTCAGACTGGCATTGCCGGCCTGCTGGCCGATGGGGTGCGGGCAGCGGCAGCCCGCATCGGGCAAGGGGCTGAGGCCTTTGCGGTTCATGTCAAGGGGATGGAAGTGGCCTACCACGATCCACGCGCGTTCGTCACCATGGCGGCCAACTATGCCACTGCCAATCGGGGCGCCTGCCACTTGGAGGCCCTTTCCTACTGGATGGGCTATGGGGTACGCTGGCCGGGATGGTACGCCCCTGAAGCGTTCGACGATCACGACAGCGCCGGCAAGGGGCAGGTGGCAGTCGATTTCCAGAATTACCTATCCGTCTATAACCCATTGGGCGTGTGCAAGTTCATCGCCAAGGGCCAGGTGGGACCGCAGCACATTGTCGACCTGGTCAACGTGGCCCTTGGCTGGGGCTGGACTGCCGGCGACCTGCTACAAATGGGTGAGCGGCTGTTCAATCTGAAAAGGCTGATCAACATGCGGCTGGGCGTCACCGGCGCTGATGACACTCTGCCCCGGCGGCTGTTGGCTGAGCCCCGGCCCTCGGGCGGCGCGGCGGGTGTGCTGCCCGATCAGCCCCTGCTGTTGGAGGAATACTATCACGCTCGCGGCTGGACGGCAGATGGGGTGCCGACGCAGGAGCGACTGGCGATGCTCGGTTTGGGCTAGCCAGCTCAGACCTTGGGGGTTGCGGAAGACCCCCAAGGCCTGAACTCAGTACCCCGAATCCTCCAGTTCTTCCTCGTCCATCCCCAGGTGGTGGCCGATCTCGTGTAGTACGGTCCGGCGTACCTGGTCACGTACCTGGGCGGGTGTGCGGCACACCATCTCGGTCGGCCGCTGAAAGATCAGGATCTTGTCAGGGACGACCTCACCGTAGGTAACCCCCCGCTTGGTCTTGGGCACCCCTTCGTACAGGCCGAACAGCAGGCTGCCCGGTCTCAGACCGGCGCGCGCCTGCTGTTCGGGTGAAGGCCTGTCGGCAACGACGATGGCGACGTTGTCGAGCCATGTCTGAACCTCGTCGGGCAGGCTGTTGATAGCCTCGTCCACCAGTGCTTCAAAGACCTCGCGGCTCAGAAGGATCAAAGCCTCTACTCCGTCTTGATCTCCGTCCAGAGCCGGTCGTAGAGCGTGGTGGCCTCGCCGACATCGCGGATGAATTCCAGCTTGTCCATCACCTCCGGCGGCGGGTAGATGGCCGGGTCTTCCAGGATCTCTGCGTCGATGAACTCGTTGGCCGCGTCGTTGGGGCTGGCGTACCAGGTATAGTTGCTGATTTTGGCGCTCACCTCAGGCCGCAGCAGGTAGTCGATGAAAACTTCGGCGGTGTACTGGCTGTTGGCCGTCTTTGGGATGCACAGGTTGTCGGCCCAGATGGTAGCCCCCTCTTGAGGAATAGCATATCCGATCTGCTCAGCTTCCACCGCCGCCATGAAAAAGTCGCCGCTGTAGCCGTGGGCCAGCGCCGTTTCACCTGTGGCCAGCAGATCCTCGAACGCTTCGCTGTCGTAAGCCTTGATCCACGCCTTCTGTTGAAGTAGGAGCTGCTTGGCCTCCTCCAACTGGGCGGGATCGGTCGAGTTGAGCGAGTAGCCCAGGTATTTGAGCGCCGCGCCGATCGTCTCCCGGCTGTCGTTCAGCATGCTGATCTTGCCCGTATACTGGCTGGCCTGGGCCGGATCAAACAGGTAGGCCCAACTGTCGGGCGGCTCCTCAAAGACGTTGCTATCGTAGCCGATACCGGAGGTGCCCCATTGATATGGCACCGAGTATTTGTTGCCGGGATCGTAGGGTGGGTCCTGGAAGGTGGCCCCGATGTTCTTAAAGTTGGGGATGTTGTCATAGTTCAGGGGCGACAGCAGATCGAGGTTGATCATAATCTCGACCATATAGTCGCTGGGCACGATCACATCATAGCCGGTAGCCCCAGCCTGCAGCTTGGCCAGCAGGTCCTCATTGCTGGCGAAGGTATCCTCGATCACCTTGACGCCGAACTCGGCTTCAAAGTCGGCGTAGATCTGGGGATCGATATACTCCGACCAGTTGTAGACGTGCAGCTCCTTGGCCAGCTCGGGCTTGCTGGTTGCGGTTGGCTCGGCCGTTGCAGGCACGGCGGTCGGGGCGGTGGGTTCCTTGGTCGGCTCTGGCTCGGCCCCACAACTTGCCAGGACAAGCACACAGACGAGCAATATCGCCATCAGATATCTCTTTTTCATCTTTCCTCCCTTTCTTTTTACACCGTTTTTGTGTTGCGGTTTGACATCACCTCTCAGGGAGCGAGCTGCCCCCTCTCTGCTGTAAGAACAACGACACCAATACCAGGGTCATCGAAGCCACGAGCATCAGCGTAGAGATGGCATTGATCTCGGGCGTAATGCCTAGCTTGACCATCGAATAGATCCGTAGCGGCAGTGTGGTCGAACCGACGCCAGCGGTAAAGAAGGTAATGACAAAATCGTCCAGCGACAATGTAAAGGCCATCAGCGCGCCGGCCAGGATGCCGGGCATCATGAGCGGAAAGGTGACATGCCGGAACGTCTGGAGTTCGTTGGCGCCCAGATCCTGAGCGGCCTCCTCCAGGCGTTGATCCATGCCGGCCAGCCGGGCACGGACCACTATGGCGACGAAAGAGATGTTGAAAGCTATATGCGAAATGATGACGGTAGCAAGCCCCAGCTTGATCTTGGCCATGACGAAAAAGAGCAACAGCATGACCGCCATCGAGATTTCGGGGATGATGATCGGCAGGTAGAGCAGGGCATCCATGGTGAGCTTGCCCCTGAACCGGTACCGTTCCATGGCCAGGGCGGCCATTGTGCCAAAGATGGTCGAGAAAAAGGTCGAGATCACAGCCACGATCAGGCTATTCTTGAGCGCGGCCATCATCGCCTCATCTCCGAGCATGACTTTGTACCAGCGCAGGCTAAACCCCGACCAGTCGGTCACAAACCGGGAGGAGTTGAAGGAAAAGACCACCAGGACGACGATCGGCGCGTAGAGAAAGACATAGCCGAAAATGCCGTTGGCCGCAAACGAGGCGCGCATCAATTGGCCCAGGCGGCTGCCGTGGCGGGCCACACGGCTCAGGGGCGGTGCTTCTGCTGCTGTCACGCTCATGCCGGCCCCCTCACATCGTTCGCCCGCCCGTGCGGAAATAGAGCAGCGTGGCGATCAGCATGATAGCCATCAGCACAAAGGAAAAGGCCGAACCGAAAGGATAATCGCGCACGCTGAGGAACTGGCTCTGGATCACGTTGCCGATCATCACCGACTTGGCGCCTCCCAGCAGGTCAGACGTGATGTACGCGCCCAGCGATGGCACGAAAACCAGGATCGAACCAGCTACGACGCCCGGCAGGCTGAGTGGAAAGATGACACGCAGAAAAGCGCGGAACTCGTTGGCATACAGATCCTCGGCGGCCTCTACCAGTGAGAAATCGAGGCGCTCCAGCGCGGCGTAGCAGGGCAGGACCATATCTGGGAACCAACCGTAAACCAGGCCGATGATGACCGCGGTTTCGGTGCCGAATAACGACAACGGCTTGCCGATGATCCCCAGGTTCAGGAGGAACTGGTTGACCAGGCCCGTGTCCTGAAGGATCAGGATCCAGGCGTAGGTGCGGATCAAAAAGTTGGTCCAGAAGGGGATCATGATCAGCAGCAGCAGGGTGTTGCGCCACTTTTTTGGCCGGGTGGCGAGCCAATAGGCCATGGGATAGCCTAACAGAAAGCAGACCACGGTGGTGATGGCTGCGATCTTGAACGACCGCAGGAATATCTTCAGGTAGAGTGGGTCGAAAAAGCGGACGTAATTCTGAAGATTGAACTCCCAGCGGATGTCGCCGTACGGGCCGCGTTTTAGAAAGCTGTAAACAAAGACGATGACCAGCGGCAGGACAAAAAAGACGATCAGCCAGAAAAGGCTCGGCGAAAGAAGCACCAGGATCCGGAACCCCAGGCTGCGGCGTATCCTATCCTTCCAGCTTGGCGCCTGCGAAGCTGCCGGTGCGACGGTCATAGTTCTTTGCCCATTCAGTCCAGCAGAATCCGTCCGGCGTCGTACGGCCAGGTGACATGCACCTGGCCGCCGCTGCCCCAGTCGTAGGCCCGGCGCTCGGCGGCGGAGATGACGTTTTGCTCGCGCACTGTCAGCAGTACCTGGTCGGACAGGCGGATTTTGAAAACAGTTGCCGTACCGATGTATACTACCTGCTCGACCCGCCCGTCAAAGGTATTGTTTTCGCCCCCCAAGGCCCGGGGCAGTAGCCGGACCTTTTCGGGGCGGACCGCGACGGTCACTAGGTCGCCTGGGTTCAGAGCCTGGTCGGTGTGAGCCACGATCGACAGCCGGCCATCCACCAGAACAGTTGCCAGGCTGGCCCGCTGTTCCTGGACAGCGCCAGCCAGGAAATTGGACTCGCCGATGAAATCGGCCACGAAACGACAGGTGGGGCGCTCATAGATCTCGGTTGGCGTGCCCACCTGCAGGACCTTGCCCTGGTGCATGACCGCGATCCGGTCTGACATGGTCAGGGCCTCTTCCTGATCGTGGGTCACATACACAAAGGTGATACCCACATCCTGCTGCAAGGTCTTGAGCTCGAGCTGCATCTCTTTGCGCAGCTTGAGGTCCAGGGCGCCGAGCGGCTCGTCCAGCAGCAGCACTTCTGGCCGGTTGACCAAGGCGCGGGCCAGCGCAATGCGCTGCTGCTGGCCGCCTGAAAGCTGGTTTGGCCGGCGTGGACCGAAACCGGGCAGGCGCACCATCTCCAAAACCTCCTGCACGCGGCGTTCTATGTCGGATTTGGGAACCTTTTTCATCTCCAGGCCAAAGCCCACGTTGCGGGCAATTGTCATGTGGGGAAAGAGGGCATAGTTCTGGAACACCATGTTGGTGTTGCGCTGGTACGGCGGGGTCAAGCCCATCGGCTTGCCGTGGATATAGATCTCGCCTGCGGTGGGGTTCTCAAAACCGGCGATCATGCGCAGCGTCGTCGTCTTGCCGCAACCGCTGGGTCCCAACATGGAAAAGAACTCGCGCTCGCAAACTCGGAGCGTCACGTCGGCGACGGCCACGACCTCACTGCCAGGCCGGCCGGTTGGGCCTGCGAACCGCTTGGTTACGTTTCGGACCTCTACGGCGAATTTCTCTTCCATGTCCGCTCCGGTGATATCAAGCGCTTGTTATTCTACCAACGGCAATTATACCCTGTCATGGCCAGACAGTCAAGGCGCGGTATCCAGCTATGGTGCGGCTGCGACATTAAAGCTGAGGTTCGTAGTTTGCCCCCCCTTGACTTCTACCTGTCGGCTGGCCACCGTAAGCCCGCCGACCCATACTTCGATCACATATTTGCCTTTGGACAGGGAGAAAGTAAAGGCGCCGGTTGCATCGGTGAGCATCTTTTGTATGATCGAGCCTTTATTGTAGACTTCGATCTCCTTGACGCCTGCAAACCTCTCCAAGGCATAGACGACGACAGTGGCCTGGGCGATCGCCGGGCCGGCATTGGACGGCTCATCTGCTGGTTTGTTCGGGTCTTGCATCTGGGTGACCGTGCCCTTTACGGTCCCAAACTGCTCGCCGCAGCCACTCAAGATAAGCAAAGTAAGGATCATCACTGCCAACAGCATACAGCCAGATAAGCGCTTGTGCATGCCCATTCCTCTGGTGTGTTTATTTTCCGGCTACGATCTGGACAAAGGCCACTTCGCCGGGCGCGACGGTCACGCGCTGGGTGTACGATCTGTTGCCCACTTTGGCCTTGACGATATATTCGCCGGCTGGCACGTAGGGCAGGGCGAAATTCTCGGCCAATGCGTCGTCGCCGTTGATGTCGCCCTGGCCGTAGGTCTGGATCTGGCGCCACCACTTGCTTGGGTCTTCGGCGCGGAAGAAGGTAATAGGTGTCTCGAGGATCGGCTTGCCCTTAACGTCCACGAGCAAGCCAGCGATGGCGCCCTGGCCGGGATCGGGGCGCAGCCAAAGGGCCGGATTGCGCGTGTTCTGGTAGGTGTTGGCGTCGATCCGCACTTCGAGGTGCAGGTGGTTGCCGATCGCGACTCCGGTCATGCCCACCAGACCCAGCACGTCGCCGGTGTCGAGATGCTGTCCAACCTGGACATTCACCTGTGACAGGTGACCGTACAGCAGATAGACCGGCCGGTCTTGAAAGCGCCGATCAAGCTCTTGGATCACCAGGTTCCCGTAGAAATCGGGTTCGAGGCCGTACACCGTCGTCCTGTCGTCCCCGGCAACGATGACTGTGCCGTTTGCCGCGGCCAGCACCGGCGTGCCGGCCGGATTCATATAATCGACGCCATGGTGGAGATGGTACTTGCCGCCGCCGGTGGCGCCATAGGGAAAGTAAGATTGGGGTTGGCGGTCGCCGGTCGCGTCCGGTCCAATAGGTGCCAGCAGCCACAGGTGGGCTGAAGCCGGTTCCGGCGTCGGGGTGGCCACGGTGGGCGTTAGTGTGGGTGTCGGGGTTGAGGTCGGAGTCGGGGTCCGAGTCGGGGTGTGGGTCGGGGTTGGGGTGGATGTAGGCGTGGCGGTTGCGGTGGGAGTAGGCGTGCGGGTAGGCGTTGGCGTGAATGTCGGCGTGCCCAGCAGCCGGTGGT
>JAFGOG010000228.1 GCA_016926595.1 Anaerolineae bacterium | reverse complement strand
GAGGCCGACATGGTCCTAATTCCGCACGCCGCCCTGTTTTCCTTGCTAGAGGCGGCTTGTTATTCAACCTAAATGGCCAAAGTCCAGGAGATGATACGCAGGGAGTATCATCTCAAGTGGCGTGGACAGGGTTGTCTCTTGTCATCGCAGGGGATGGTCAGGAATGAAACCGAGTTCGTCCATCACGAGATTTTGGGCGCCGCCCTTTGCCGGGTTGCCAGCCGGACCTCGCTAGCCGGGAGCCCGGGCATGTTGCCGACGCTGTCATTCGGTCCCTGGCAGATGGACACCTACACGGTTGTCGTGGCCATCGCGGTCACCACCGGCGCCGTGTATGCCTTTGAGCGGCTGCTGCAGCTTGACTACCCACCCCCTGTCATCGCCCGCGGCCTGATCTTGATGTCGCTGGGCGGCGTCGCCCTGACCCTCGTGGCCAACGAGATCGTTAACCGGCAGCGCCTGGCGCGCGGCGCGCTGATGTTCATGCCCGAGAGCCGCGACATCTTTTGGACGCTGTTGGGCGGCGGGCTGGTCGCCGTGCTCTACATGCGCCACTACCGGGCGCCGGTCGGCCAGGTCCTCGACCTGGGTGTGCCCGCGCTGCCCCTGTCGCAGGCCATCGCGCGCCTGGGCTGCACCGCGGCCGGCTGCTGTTACGGCGTGCCCACCAATTCGTGGCTCGGAGTCTACCTGCCAGACGACACAGGGGTGTGGGCCGATCGTTACCCCACCCAGCTCCTGGCGGCAGGGGCGAACCTGCTCATCTTTTTGATCTTGGTCACAGTCGAGCGCTTTATCCCACCCCACCCCCCCCCTGCAGAGGGGGGGAGCGAGAAGGCGCCCCCTTCAGGGGGGGGCTGGCGCTTCCCCGGCTTCCTCTCGCTCTTCTATATCGTGCTGTTCAGCCTCAAGCGCTTCCTCCTGGCCTCGATGCGCCAGGAGGGCACCATCCCCCTGGTCGGCCCCCTCAGTTGGATGCACCTGAACGCGCTGGTCGCAGGCAGCGCCGCGGGTGCTGTGATTCTCTGGAATTTCTACTGTCGGAGAAAGGAGACAACCGCATGAAACAAATGGAACACACGCAAGAAACACCCCCGCCAGGTGCGCCGAAAGCGCAGAAACCGTACACCGGCTGGTCCCGGCTGCTCGTCTATGGCGGCCTGCTGCTCCTATCACTGGCCCTGACCGGCTCTTTCCTGCGGCCGGACCAATGCCAGACGAGAGGGTGCAGTCCCTACCCCGCTCTCTCTGTACAGGGTGGCGAGATGCTGCCGGCAGATGCGGTCAGGGCGACGGCGCAGGGGCAGCGCGCGGACATCTGGGTGGAGATCGGCGACACTGGTGTGTTCACGCCGACGACCACGCGCAGTGGGACGGAGATCTATACCGATGACGGTCACAAGATCCCCTACCTTGACGAGCTGGCGGAGAAGGGGTACCTTGCCATCCGCGTGCCCCACGCGCCGCCTACCTACACGGTGAGCAGCCTCGTCCCTGGCATCCCACCTTACGCGCCCGATCCTATCGAGTTCAACTACTACTCACCGCCCACCTCCACCGAACTGACAGAGACGACGGTGAACACCGTCCGGCGCGCCGACCTGGAGGCGCTCGTGAACGCCCGGTATCCGATCTCGGACGGCAAATCGCACTGGGAGGTGTGGTGGCTGCCCGACGGCGAGGCATTTCCCATTCCCGATGCCCCCTTCCGCCTGGAGGCCGACTCGTGGCCGCCGCCCCTCGGCCTGCGCTTCCAGATCGACTTTGGCGCGGGATCGAGCGCCCTGGCCTGCGCCGGCTGCCCGATCGAGGTGCTGGCCTACAACGGCTACCTGTTTGCCGGGCCCTACCCCTTTTCTTTGCGCTATTCAGACGCGACGATCCGTGATCCGCTGCTGTCGTTCGGCGTGCACTGTGCCTACGAGGAGCCGTACGTGTACCCGACGGTTGTGCAATACATTACGCCGACCGTGCCCTTCACCCACGCTTTCTGTGTAGAGAATTGGGATACGGTGACGCGCACGGTGACGGTTGCGTCCTTGTCGGAACAGGGCTGGGACTATGCGTACTACTGGCAAGAGCTTTCGCCCGGTGCCCTGCCCGTTCCCGCGGGCGATCCACCCTTCACCGTCGAGGTCGGCCCGCCGCCGTCCGACTATGAACCTGGCATCCTCGGCTTGCTGGCCCTCTACACGCCGACGATCACGGTCAGCGACACGATGCGCGAAACGCTGTACCTGACCGCCACGTTGGGCGCCAGCCCGGACGTCTCTGCTTCGGCATTAAGTGTGGCGCTGGCCCCTGGCTATGTGCTTGACGAGGGCGAGACGCCACCGCCGCCGCGCTACCTGATCTACCTGCCGCTGGTGGTGCGTAGCTTTCCGTAGGATACATGGCGAGTGGCTCGATCAGGATTCGACAACAGTGGGGAGGCAGAGGCGGGCCACGGCGAGATCCATTTGGGTATCGACGCCGGCTCGACGACGGTCAAGGTGGTGGTCACCGACGAGGCGGGCCGGCTGCTCGAGAGCGATTATCGCTACGCACAGGGGCAGCCGGCGCGCACGCTGCTGATGATGCTGGCGGACCTGGGCCGGCGGCGCGACCTGAGCCGGGTCGTCGCTGCCGGCATCACCGGCTCGGGCGGGGCGCTCCTGGCACCGCTCCTCGGCGCGTTACGCGTCAACGAGCTCGTGGCGCAGGTGCACGCCCTCGAATCTGTTGGTCTCTCTCCGCGAAGCGTCGTCGAGATCGGTGGTCAGGACAGCAAGTTGCTGCGTCTCGAGCCTTATCAGGGCGGATTGCAGCTCATCGACTTTGCTATGAACAACTTGTGCGCCGCAGGGACCGGCGCGTTTCTTGACCGGCAGGCTGAGCGCCTTGGTCTCTCCATCGAGCAATTCGCGGCGCTGGCGCTGCACACGAACCAGCCTGCACGCATCGCTGGCCGGTGCGCCGTCTTTGGCCGGTCTGACCTGGTGCACCTGCAGCAGCAGGGGGTGCCCACGCCCGATCTCATCGCCGGGCTGTGCCTGGCTGTGGCCCGCACTGTGCGTGCTACCCTTGGTGGCGGCAGGCCATTCCATTCTCCTGTTGCCTTCCAGGGCGGTGTCGCGCTCAATGCGGGCATGGTATGGGCGCTGGAGCAGGTGCTCGGCCTGGAGCCCGGCACCCTCGTCATCCCTCCTTACTGCACCCTGATGCCGGCCCTCGGCGCTGCCACGGCCGCCCGCAGCGGAGAAGCACCGACCTTTCGTGGCCTGGAGGCGCTCGCCGCCTTTGCTGTCTCCCCCTCGCCCCAATCGACTGCCAGTCGCCCCCCGCTCCCAGGCCGTTCACGGCCGGGAGAGGGGGGCACCATCTCCCCCCCCTCGAGGGGGGGGCAGGGGAGGGGGGAATGCTACCTGGGCCTGGACGTCGGCTCGATCAGTACCAAGGTGGTTGCCCTTGATCGCAACGGCCGCCTGCTTGCCGGCTGCTACCTGCCCACCGCCGGCCGGCCCGTCACCGTCGCGCGGCAGGCGCGCGATCGCGTCGTGGCCCGGGTGGGCGACCTGGCCATCGCGGGGACCGGCATCACGGGCTCTGGCCGGCACCTGGTGGCCCAAGAGGTGGGCGGCGAGGTATTCAACGAAATCACGGCCCAGGCACGGGCGGCCTGTGCCTGCCACCCTGGCGTCGACACGGTCTTGGAGATCGGCGGGCAGGACAGCAAGTACATCGCCCTGCGCGACGGTGTCATCTCGGACCATGTGCTCAACAAAGCGTGCGCCGCCGGCACCGGTGCCTTTCTGGAAGAGCAGGCGCTGCGCCTGGGCGTGCCTGTTGAAGGGTTGGCAGACCTGGCATTCGAGTCCACGCACCCTGCGGATCTGGCCGAGCGCTGCACCGTCTTTGCAGAGTCGGATCTGGTACACCACCAGCAGCAGGGCGTCGCCATGGCCGACCTGGCTGCCGGGCTGGCCTACGCGGTGGCGCGCAACTACCTGGCGCGCGTCGTCGACGGGCGCGCTGTGGGATGTCGTGTTCTCTTTCAGGGTGGTGTTGCCCTCAACCCGGCGGTGGTTGCGGCGTTTGAGGTGCTGCTGGACCGACCGGTTAGCGTGCCGCCCAACCCGGAGTTGAGTGGGGCCATCGGTGCGGCGCTGCTGGCGAGGGCAAACGTAACCAAGAGCACGTGGCACGTGGCAAGGGGCACGGTGCACGATAAGGTGGGGCAGCAGGTGGAAGGTGGAAGAGGGTCCGTGGGGCGCCGGCCGGATCTGTTCGCGGAGCGAGAGGCGCTGCTGCTGGCAGATCTGGACGGGCAGCAGGTGGGTGGGGGGGGGCCGTGGGTTGGTTTTCCGCGCGTGCTGGCTTTTTACGACCTCCTCCCTTTCTGGAGCTGCTTCTTCCGCGAGCTGGGCTGGGACGTGCTTCTGTCGCCGCCGACCACGCCAGAACTTGCCACTCGCTCGGCGGCAGAGGCGGGCGCAGAGACCTGTTTCCCCGCCAGGTTGGCCTACGGGCACGTGCTCTGGCTGCTGGAGCAGGGGGTCGACATGGTGTTCTTGCCCGCGGTCGTGAACCGCGCCGGCCCGCTGCCGGGCCACGATCAGAGCTATCACTGCCCTTTTATTCAGGCAGCGCCCAACCTGGTAGAGGCGGCGCTGCACGAAGCAGGCGTGCACGTTCCCGGACGTGACGTCACGCTGCTGCACCCCCCTGTACATTTCTTGTGGCCCCGCGTGCTGGCGCGTGACCTGGAGGCGCTTGGCGCCGAGCTGGGCGCCCCGGCGCGGCGGGTGACGGCGGCGCGCCGCGCTGCGGGGGAGGCGCAGCACCGCTTCGAGTCGGCCCTGCGCCGGCGTGGGGTCGAGGTGCTCGCCGGCCTGGCGCCGGACGAGGTCGCCGCGGTGCTGGTGGGCCGCGCCTACAGCACGGCCGATCCCGGTCTCAACGCCGGGCTGCCCGCCACGCTTCGCCGCCTCGGCGCCTTGCCCCTGCCGCTCGATTGTTTGCCGCTGGATAATATTGACATCACTGGTACGGCCCACAACATGTTCTGGCACACAGGGCAGCGCTTCCTGGCCGCCGCGCGCGTCATCCGCGCCGATCCGCGCCTGCACGCGGTCTATTTGACCCACTTTGGCTGCGGCCCCGACTCGTTTCTCCTCTCCTTTTTCCGCCAGGCGCTGGGCGACAAGCCGTTCCTGACCCTGGAGCTGGACGACCATAGCGGCAGTGCGGGCTTGCTGACCCGCGTCGAAGCCTTTCTGGAAAGTAACAAGGACCAAGGGACAAGGGCCAAGGGCCAAGCAGCGAGGCCCAGGGGGCACCCGAAGCAGCAAGCGGTGGCGCCTACGAGCCGTGCGACCAGCTACCATCCCCGATATCCGATATCTCGTGTCTACATCCCGAACGTGTGCGACCATACGCATGCACTGGCAGCAGCCATCCGCGCCTATGGGCTGCACGCAGAGGTGCTGGCACCGTCCACAGGCGAAACGCTGGCGCTGGGCCGGGACCTGTGCCTGGGGCGTGAGTGCCTGCCGTGCCACACCATCGTCGGCGACATTGTGCAGCGTGCCCGCCAGCCGGGCTTTGACCCGGCACGAGCTGCCTACCTGGTGCCGACCAGCGCCGGGCCGTGCCGGTTGGGGCAGTTCCACGACCTGCTGCGCCAGGTGCTGGGCCGCCTGGACCTGGGCGAATTGCGTGTGGTCGCACCTAGCGCCGAGAATGGCTACCAGTACGAGGGGCTGGGTGTGCCGCCGCTCGGCGTCGGGCGGCTGGCGTGGCGGGGGGCGTTGGGCGTCAGCCTGCTGGAAAAACTGCTGCTCTATCACCGTCCCTACGAGTGCCTCGCCGGCAGTGCCGATCGCCTCTACCACGAGGCGCTGGGTGCTCTGGTGTCGGCGATCGAGTCGCGCCAGGCGTGGCAGATCCGGGCTGTTGTAGAAGAGGCGGCACGGGCCTTTTCCACGCTCGACCTGGATCGCACCCGGCCGCGCCCGGCGATCGGCGTGGTGGGTGAGCTCTACCTGCGCCTTAACCCGTTCACCAACCAACAGATCGTACGCCGCGTGGAGGCGCTGGGCGGCGAGGTGTGGCTGGCGCCGATGACAGAGTGGGTGCCTTACGCCAACCACTTTTCACGCTTTACGGCGGCGGCGCAGCGCCGCTACGGCAAACTGGCGCGCTTGCACCTGATCCGGCAGGTGCTTGTTTGCGACGAGCGGCGCCTGGCCGCCACGGTGGACGGCGCCCTGCCCACCGCCCATGAACCCTCCACCGTCGATCTGCTGGCTGCTGCCGGACCCTACTTTCACCCCGTGCTGCGCACCGAGGCGCCGCTCACGATCGGCAAGGCGGTCGACTTTTATCGACACGGCGCCGACGGCATCCTGAACGTCATGCCCTTCACCTGCATGCCCGGCACGGTCGTCGCCGGCCTGGGCGGGCAGATCCGCGCCGATTGTGACGGCCTTCCCTGGTTGGACGTCAGCTTTGACGGATTGGGCGAGACCAACCTCCAGACCCGCCTTGAGGCGTTCATGCACCAGGTGATCGAGCGCCACTGCACGAGGGAGACTGGCGCTCGTGACGGGCGCGCCGGGTAGAGATAGGAGATCGATGCAACCAACACTCGTCGTCGGCCCGTGGACCCTGGGCACTTATACACTTGTGCGCGTGATGGGCGTGCTCGTGTTCGTCGCCGGTGTCTTTTTGCGGCTGCGATGCGGCGGCGCCCTCTACCCTCGCGGCCGCTGGCCTGTCACAGGTTTTGATGTGCTCCTGGCCGTCCCGTTTCTTCAGCTCGGGCTGATCGTGGGCGCCGCGATCGAAGTCGCCCTGCCCTACCTCGCCGACTATGCCGTGCATGGTATCCCTCTGCCACCGGGATGGTGGGGAGGCCAGCGCGCGCTCGGTGCACTTGCTGGCGGCGCCCTGGCCGGCTATCTGATCTGCCGGGCCCGCCGGCTGCCCGCCGGCCGTTGCTTCGATCTGTTCGCGGTTCCGCTGCCACTGGGCATCGCCATCGCGCGCGTGGGGTGCCTGCTCCAGGGCTGCTGTTACGGGCGCGAGAGCACTGCCTGGCCCGCGCTCATCCTGCCCGATGTCCATGGTGTGTGGGCCTCGCGCTATCCCACCCAGCTTGCCAGCATTCTCGCCAACCTGGTCATTTTTGTGGTGCTCATCGCGATCGAGCGTTTCACCCCCCCCCTGCCCTCCCCTTCAGGGGGGGGAGAGGGAGTCGACCGCCAGTCGGTTAGGGTGAGGGGGGGGAGGAGGCCCGGCGCGCTCTTTTTCCTGTTTGTCATTCTCCACTACGGCCAGCGTTTCGTGTTCGAGTTCTGGCGCGCCGACGCGCCAGAACTCGCAGGCCCCTTTTCGTGGACCCACCTCTACACTGCCGGCGCCGTCGCTCTGGCGACGTGGATGCTCGCCCGTGGTTACAGGCGGGCGCCTGGTTCCCAGGAGCGGGCGACGTGACGGCACTCTCTGTGCCCCGTCCCGATCGTGGCAGGTGGCTCGGGCTGTTCCTCTTGGCGGGCTGGCTGGCCGTGGTGCCGCCCCTGGTCGTGGGCGGCGTGTCGCTGCTGGCCGGGGCGCCGCCCTACTTGTGGGTGCAGTTGTCGCTGCTGCCGCCTGCGGAGCCACTGCTGCCCGGCTGGGCCATCGGCCTGATCTCGATTGGCGGCAGCCTGGCGTTGCACCTGTCGCTGTTCGTGCCTGTTTACGGCATAAGCCGGCGGCCAGGACGCGAGTTCCTGCACCTGGCAGTGCGACTGATGATTGTGATTGCCCTATCCCAGGCGCTTGGCGCGCTGGCGGCCCTGCCACTGCCCGGCGATGTGTATCTCGCGGGGCCGGTGCGTGCGGCCCTGCTGCGCTTCGCTCTGGTCGTGCCGTTTCTGCTGGTTGGGATGGGGCATCTCGAGGCGCGCCGCCGCGGTGGTCGGCTGCAGGCTGCGTGGCGGCGTTTTGGCCTGTGCCGCCCGCCTGATCCGGCTGTTGTCTGGCTGGCGCTGGCTGCCGGCGCGGTCGTCGCCTGGCCCTGGGTGGTGGTCGGCTCGTTGGGCAGCCCGAGCACAACGGCGGCTAATCTTTTGATGGCTGTGCCCGACGCGCTCGGCGAGGAACTGCTTTTCCGTGGGGTCGCCCTGGCCTGGCTGCTCGCGGCGTTGCAGGGAGAGGCCAACAGCCGGCGCCGGGCGGCCGCCGGAAGCCTGCTCCTGTTCGTCGCCGCGCAGGGGGGGGCGATCCTGCCGGCCGGCGATTGGGCGGGGCTGCTCCGCTTCTTGACCGCCCTGCCGTTTGGCCTGCTGGCCCTGGAGCTGACGATCCGGGGCGGCGGCTCGATCTGGCCGGCGGTGGCCGTCCACCTGATCTACCGCTGGTTTCGCCTGGCGTTCGTCGATCCACGCAGCCAGGAGGAGGTGCTGCACTGGCTGGCGTCGGCCTGGATGCCGCTGGCGGCGGGTGGGTTGGGCTTGATCTTGTGGCTGTGGCGCAGAGCCGGCAGAGGCCTCACACGCAGTTGTGCGCCGGCAGGCGCCGCGATTCTTGCCTGGGCAGTGGTCGCTATCCTCTACCTGGCTGCTGGCGCGCCTGGCTTTTACCCGGATGGTCTGTTTGTCGTGATGGCGGAGCAGGCGGACCTGGGCGCCGCGGCCTCGATTTCGGACCCGGGCGAGCGGCGGGCGTGGGTCTATCACACCCTCGTCGAGACGGCCGAGGCGAGCCAGGCTGCCCTGTGTGCCGAGCTCGACAGGCGCCGCGTGCGCTACCGGCCCCACTATTTGATCAATGCCGTCGAGGTGCTGGAACGGCCGGGACTGCGCCACGCGCTAGAGACACAGCCGGGCGTGGCGGCGGTCCTCTTTCAACCGGGCATGAGGCGCTACCCTCGCACCTGGCCCCTGCCCGTTGTGGAGGTCGCCACGCCTGTCGAGATTCCATGGAACTTGCGTGCCATCGGAGCTGACCAGGTGTGGCGGCGGGGCTACACGGGGCAGGGCGTGGTGGTGGGCATCGCGGACACCGGGGTGGTATGGGATCATCCGGCGCTGAGGGGGACGTACTTCGGCTCGAAGGCTGACGGCACCCAGCCAGTCCACGACTATGCCTGGTACGACGCCTGGGGTGAGCGCCCGGCGCCGTGGGATGATGTGGGCCACGGCACGCACACGCTGGGCATCGTCCTCGGCAAGGAAGGAGAGGCGCCTGTTGGCGTGGCGCCGGGCGCTTTCTGGATCGCGTGCCGCGCCATGCGCCACGGTCTCGGCAATCCCGGGAGCTACCTGGCGTGCATGGAGTTCCTGTTTGCCCCTTTTCCGCTGGCTGGCGACCCACTCGACGACGGAGATCCGGCGCGTGGGGCGGGTGTCGTCGTCCACGCGTGGGGCTGCCCGGCGGAAGAGGGCTGCCGGCCCGGAATGCTGCGCCTCGCGGCCGAGCACCTGCGAGCGGCCGGCCAGATGCTGGTGGCCAGCGCGGGCAATGATGGGCCAGCGTGTGGCAGCGTCGACGTGGCGCCTGCCCTTTACGAGACTGTGTTGACCGTGGGCGCCATCACACAGCACGACCGGGCGGCGCCATTTAGCAGCCGCGGGCCGGCGGCGAGTGTAGAGGGCCAGTCGTTGAAACCTGACCTGGTCGCGCCGGGAGAGGAGATCGTCTCGTCGGTGCCGGGTGGCTATGGCCGTGCGGCCGGAACGTCGGCAGCCGCACCCCACGTCGCGGGCGCGGTCGCTCTGCTCTGGTCGATGGACCCGTCGCTTGCCGGCGACGTCGCCGCAACCCGCCGGCTTTTGCTCCAAACGGCATACCCTCTCAAGATCGACGCTGCGTGCCAGGGCGAGGTGCGGCCGGCCGGTGTCATCTGCGGGTGCGACGGAGATGGCTGGGACAGCGTGCCCAACCAGGTCTATGGTTGGGGACGGCTGGACGTGTGGGCCGCGGCCGAAGCAGAGGAGTACGAAACGCGATGAAGGACTACCTGCAAGGGGAGGGGTGTTGCACAGCAATGCTCATGTCCCACAGACTTGGGGTAACGTTCCAATTGACCGCCCACAGAGAAACGCTCGAGGTGCGGGCCATGGCACCTGGCGGCGAGTGCAGAGCGGAGTCGCCAATGCCCTCCAAGGCAGAGCTTGATCGCCTGGTAGTGGACCTCATTCACGACTCGCGTTCACAACCTGTTTCGTTTGGCAAGAAACTCTACCAGTGTCTCATATGTGGAGATGTTGCCAAGCTGGTATCCAGCATACTTGACGACGGCAGGCGGGAAGAGAGGGCAGTTCATTTTGAGTTACGCTTTGATGCAGATCAGATCCAGCTTGCGCAATACCCTTGGGAGATGATCGCCGATGACCTTGGCCGGTTTCTGGTTCGTGATGGGATCGTTGGCATAACTCGATATATTACCTATCCCCAGCCGCCCCCAGTCCTGGATCAGAGTATCCGCGGCTTGCCACTCCTGCGAGTTGTATCCCAACCCGTCACCCTTCCAGCGCTAGCACCGATTGATTTGCCGTGGAAGAACGTCGAGACCCTCTCTCCGGGGATCTTTGAGCGGCTTCAGCACAAGCTATTGATCGAACGCATGGCACCATGGGGACTGCACTTTGATGGACATGGTCGTCTGATGTCGGTACCGGGTGGGAGAAAAGTTGGCGCCCTGGCCTTTGAGCGCAATGGCGATGTTGATTGGATCCCTACGGACGAGTTTGCCTCGGTGTTGTACAACGCTCGAGTTAGGATGGTGTTGTTACTGGCATGCGAGACTGCTCGGGTAGGTGATGATCTCATCTTTAGCGGGCTGGCCCCGGGTCTCATTTTGGCCGGGGTTCCGGCAGTGGTGGGCATGCAATATCCCGTGCTTGATAGTTTCGCCAACAGCTTTGTCTGGAGCTTCTACGAAGCACTGGAGCACCAAGACATCCTCAGTGCTTTCCGAGCGGCCCTTCGAATGAATACGCGGGAAGCATGGTACAGCCCCGTTCTCTACCTTCGCCATCGAGGAACTGCTGATGAAGATGCACTGGACATGCCGGCCTACCAAACTCGAATCATCGACACTGCGGTACCATCGGAAGTGCAAGTGGGTGCGTACTTTTACGTACGACTGTGGATCCGGCGGCCCGAAACCCCCTCTCTTGCGAAAGAAAAACTGCCCCCTATATTGAATGTGCCGGAACCGGTCGTGATTGATACGGGACAAGTCCAAGTCTCTGTGAGATTCGAGCCGATTGAGGGGCGGAAGCTAAGGCGGGGTGAGGTGGAAATTCGTGCCTGGTCCATCACGTGCGATATCGAGGACGACAGACGCACGCTCTTTGTCGATGAGGATGTGGATGCCCCTGCGGCGATGTTTGCGGTGAAAGCAAGGCAGGTCGGTCCTGCGTCTCTCAATTTCAGTGTGCGTCAGGATGGTGGCGAGATAGCAACGATTTGTCATTCTATTCAAGTATTGGAAAGGTGGCCAAGGGCTGCGTCAAAAATTGAGACGAGCTCACAAAGTATTCCTGTCGAGCACCAGATCGGCAAGGGCAGCGGCAAGCAGTATGACATTGCCGCCATCCGCAACCTCCTTCGAGAGGCTTTCACCACCAAGACCCTGCGTCGACTGTGTCACGACCACCCCGAGCTCAGATCGCTGCTGCACCATTTTGGTGAAAACTCTAGCCTCGAGGAGATGATCGATGTTGTGATCGTGCAGTGCGAAAAAGGGGTGCTGCTCGGTGAGCTGCTGGCCGCGGTGAAAGAGGCCAATCCGAATCAGTATGAACGATATCGTGATCGACTCTACGGCAGCGAAGACCTGGACGCGGCTATGGAGCGCTTGCGGGCCAGAAGGGACGAGGCCGACCGGCGGCGTCGTGCCATGCGCGAACGCCAGAGGGTGGTCAATGTGCGCCCCCTGGATGTGAGCCACACGTTCCAGGATCGTTACCATGAGAGACATGCCCTTTGCCAACACCTGGCCGACAGAAGGGTGCGCTTGATCAGTGTCGTCGGGCGGGGTGGCATGGGCAAGACGGCTCTCGCCAGCTACGTCCTGGCCGACCTGGAACGGGGAAAACTGCCCGTGCCGGGCGAGGAGCGGGCGCTGGCGGTGGACGGAATTCTCTACCTCAGTGCGCGCAGCACCGGGCTCGGATTGGAACGAATCTATGCTGATGTGGGCCGGATGTTGGGTGAGCCAGCCACCAGCCAGTTGGCGGCTCATTGGGCCGCAGCGGATAGATCGCTGGAGGAAAAGGTCGAATTTCTGCTCGAAGCCATGCAGGGCGGGCTATACCTCATCCTTTTGGATAACTTTGAAGATCATCTGACCGCCAGCGGCGACATCGCTGACGAGGGGTTACGTCTCTTTGTCGACCGGTGCCTGACCCAGCCGAGTGGAGCGCAGTTGATCGCCACCTCGCGCGAGCAGATCAAGATTGCGCCCGCTGCCTTGCCTGGGGTGCGCAGCCTGGCTTTGCGCGAGGGGCTGCCCTCGGCAGAGGCGATGGCGATGCTGCGCGAGCTGGACCCCCAGGGTGAGCTGGGATTGCAGAACGCCCCGGATGAGATCTTGGACCGTGCTGCGGTCCTTTGCCAGGGTATCCCTCGCGCGCTGGAGCTTTTGGCCGGCATCCTGCTTGACGACCCCACGGCCCGCTTGTCGGAACTACTGGCCGACAAAGAGCTATTCGGCCAACAAGTGGTCGAGTGCTTGATGGCCGGAGGCTATCGCCGCCTGGGGGGAGAAGAACAACGGGTCATGGAAGCCCTGGCCGTCTTTGACCGTCCGGTCGAGGAGACGGCGATCGCCTATCTTCTACACCCCTGGTTTCCTGGTTTGCACGTTCGCCGTACTCTGAGTCGACTGATCAGAAGCTACTTTGCCAGTGTCAATCGGATCACGAACGAATACAACCTCCATCCTCTCGACCGCGAGTACATCTACTGGCAGTTGCCAGACGGTGACAAAGCAGGCGCTTATCACAGGCGTAATCTGGAGTTGCGCGCTGCCGCGTTCTATGCCCGCATTCGCAAGCCCGAAAGCGCCTGGGAAACAATCGACGATCTGGCCCCCCAACTGGCCGAGTTTGAGCACCGCGTGCGGGCCGAGGACTATGATGGTGCCTGCCACGTGCTGAATCTGATTGACTTTGACCACCTGTTCCAATGGGCATACTATGTCCGCCTGGTTGAAATGCGGCGGAGACTTGTGGGACACCTCCGCGATCCTCACTTGCAGGCGGCCAACTTGCGCCATCTGGGCCTGGCCTACCGTGGCCTGGGCCAGGTGGAAGAGGCGATCTCGCTCTACAACCAGGCACTGGAGATCGCCCGGGAGAGTGGTGATCGCGGGGAGGAAGGGGCAGCGCTGGGAAACCTGGGCGTCGCCTACCGCGTAGAGGGGTGGATAGATCGAGCCAGTGACGCTCTGAAGCAGGCTCTGTCCATCGCCCGGGAGATCGGTGACCTGCGCAATATGCACGATTGGCTCGGCAACCTGGGTGATATCCACCGCACCCAGGGGCAGATCGCACACGCGATCCAGTTCTATCAACAAGCCATAGACCTCACCCGTGAGATTGGCTATCGCCGCTATGAAGGGGTGTGGCTCGGCAATTTGGGCAGGGCGTGGGGCGCACTGGGGGAGTTTGAGCAGGCTATCGAGCGCCTTGAGGAGGCGCTTGCTATCGCTCGCCAGGCCGGCGACCGGAGAGGGGAAGCCAAGTTTCTCGACGGCCTGGGACAGGCATACTACGCTGTGCAGAAAAGCGATCTGGCCTTTCAATCACACCAACAGGCCCTGGACATAGAGTGCGAGATCGGCAACCGCCGAGGGCAGGGCTATCAACTGCTGGGATTGGCTCGAGCCTGCCTGGCCGCCGGG
>JAFGOG010000227.1 GCA_016926595.1 Anaerolineae bacterium | reverse complement strand
CGTACCGGCCAAGGAATATGCTGTGTGGCAACAGGTGCGCAAGGGGGCCGAACGGACCCAACGGGCCGGCGCTATCCTGCACAAGATGGACCCGACCACCTATCCGACGCCCGATTCGTGGGCCGCTTCGCTTCGCGGTCGCGGCGATATCACCATCCGCACGTTGGTCGACCGCACTTTCGAGCTGGCCAATCGACGGCGGCCCGACCACGCCGTCATCTTTATCATCGACGAGGTTGGCCAATATGTGGCGCGCAGCGTGGACAAGATCGAGAACCTGCGCGCGGTTGTCGAGCATTTTGGCCAGGAGAGCAGGAACCGCGTCTTGGCCGGTAAAGCAGTGGCCCCGGTCTGGGTAATCGTCACCTCCCAGGAGAAGCTGGATGAGGTGGTCGCGGCTATCGACGACAAACGGGTCGAGCTGGCCAAACTCCAGGACCGGTTTCCTCTGCGCATCGATATGGCCCCCACCGATATTCGCGAAGTGGCCACCCGGCGCGTGCTGGCCAAAAAGCCCGCGGCCGAAACGCTCCTGGGCCAGCGCTTCGACGCTGCGGCGGCGGTGCTGCGGACGCACACCCGCCTGGAACGAACCTCGCGTAAATCAGAGGTCAACCGCGACGAGTTCATCCAGTTCTACCCTTACCTACCGCACTTTATCGATCTTTCCATTGACATTGTCTCCGGCATCCGCTTGCAGCCCGGAGCCCCGCGGCACGTCGGCGGGAGCAACCGGACGATCATCAAGCAGGCCTACGAGATGTTGGTCAGCGACCGCACCCACCTGGCCGATGCCCCAGTGGGTACCCTGGTCACCCTAGACCGGATCTATGACCTGGTCGAGGGGAACCTGTCCACCGAAAAGCAGCGGGATATCGGGGACATTGCGCAACGCTGGCCGGCCGACCCCTGGCCGCTCCGTACGGCCAAGGCTATCGCCCTGCTGGAATATGTACGCGATCTCCCGCGCAGCGAGGCCAACGTGGCCGCGCTCCTGTACGACCGCCTCGGTGGGGAGTCGCCTCTGCCCGAGGTTCAGCGAGCCATCGGGCTGCTGCACACGGCCGATTTCATCCGGGAGACAGAGAACGGCTGGAAGCTGCAGACAGCACAAGAAAAGAACTGGGCTACCGAGCGCAACGCCCTCAACCCTACCCCGCGCGAGCGGAACGAGATCCTGGAGAACCGTTTTCAGAGCATCTTTGCCGACCCCGGACTGAGTCGCTACCACTACAGAAAGCTGCGCAACTTTCGGGTGGGCGTGGCCTGGGACGGGCGGACCATCACCTCCGGCGAGGCCCAGGTTCCGCTGGTCCTGCGGGTGGCGGACGGCCCCGAATCCTTCCAGGCTACGTGCGACCAAGCCCGGGACGACAGCCGCAGCCAAACCCACCTCAACAACGTGTTCTGGTGCATGAGCCTGACCGACGACCTGGACGAAGCTGTGGCCGAGCTGTACCGCTCCCGGCAAATCGTGGCCAAGTACGACCAGCTGCGCGCCCAGAACAAGATCACACGCGATGAATCGGCCAGCCTGGCGGCGGAAAAGACCGAAGCGCTGCGTTGGGAAGAGCGGGTCAAGGAGCTGCTCATTGCTGCGCTGGCTGGCGGTCGGGGCTTTTTCCGGGGCGTCTCTAAAGAGGGCGGAGAACTCGGTAAGACACTGAACGAGGTCGTGCGGGCCTTGTTCGATTACGCGGTGCCCTACCTGTATCCGAACCTGGAGATGGGGGCCAAACCACTCAAGGGCAACGAGGCCGAAGAGATATTGAAGGCTGCGAACCTCAACGGGCTGCCCAAGGTCTTTTACGATCCGCCCGACGGGCTCGAGTTGGTGACCAAGGAGGGCAGCCGTTACGTGGTCAACCTGAACGCGCCAATCGTCAAAGAAGTGTCGGCCTATGTGGCCCGGGAATCCTCCTATGGCAACAAGGTCACCGGGCGCAGCCTGGAGAACCACTTTGGCGGCATCGGCTATGGCTGGGAACAGGAGATGCTCTGGCTGGTCCTGGCGACGATGCTGCGTGGAGGGGCCATCGAGGTCACCCACCAGGGACGGCGCTACCGGACCCATCTCGATCCCCAGGCCCGGGTCCCCTTCAGCGGCGCCAATGCTTTCCGGGCCGCCTCCTTTGCGCCGCGCAAGGTGCTCGACCTGCAAACCCTGGTCACTGCGGTGAAACGCTACGAGGCGCTCACCGGTGAGGAAGTGGATGTAGAGGAGAGTGCTATCGCCCAGGCGTTTCAGCGCCTGGCGCGGGCGGAATTGGAAGCGCTCCTGCCGGTGGAAGCTACCGTCCGGGCTAACCATATCCCACTGACCCAGTTCTTGCAAGAGTACCGCACGACCCTGGGGACGATTCTCAACAGCGCCTCTGACGACTGCGTCAACATCCTCGTCGGCGAGGGGGCCAGTTTCCAGGCCGCCCGGGCGCGGGTCGCTGCCATCCGCAAGGCCACCGACGAAAAGGGCCTCGCCCATCTCCAGCGGTTGCGCACCGCCGTCTACCAGGTTTGGCCGCTGCTCCAGGCCGCAGGGCAAGACGGTGAGCTTGGTGACCAAGTGGAAGCAGCCTGCCAGCGCCTGGAGGACGGGAGCTACTACGAAGCGACGGCGGAGATGGACAAGGTACTCCGGTCGCTGGAAAAGAGCTATCATGCCCTTTATGCGGGGCAACACAAGGAACGAGAAGAGGCCTTCAGCAAAGCTCTAGACGCAGTCAGAGCCCTGCCGAACTGGACGGCCTTGCCTCCAGAGATACAGGCGTCCATTCAGAAGCCGTTCAACGACCGGGCCGGTCATGACCTGCAATTGCCTGCTGGAACATTGACCTGTACCGAATGCCGGGCCAGCGTGGCCGAGATGACCTCGGACCTGGCGGCCGTGGACTCGCTGCGCTCCGACGCCATCCTGCGCGTGCAGCAGTTGACTGCGCCACAGGAAAAGATCGAACGGGTGCGCGTTGCCGACGTGACGGGTATCGGCCAAGCCCTGAGCACACCCGAAGAGGTGGCCGAGCTGCTCGAGCAGTTGCGCGAGCATCTGCTCAAGCTCATTGCCGCCGGCGTCAAAGTCTTCTTGGAGTAGAGAGATGAGCGAGACCACTGCGGCGCTGAGTCCCAGACAGACCTTTGAGGACAATATGCGGCCGGCCGGCCTGCTCCTGCACGTCTATCGGCTGCTGGACGCCAATGACGAGATTGTCGCCGATGGGGAACTCATGGACAGTCTGCGCCAGGTTGTGCAGGCGCCTGCCGACGAGGACCTGATGCTGATCGTTCACGAGCTATTTCTGGGACTGGTGCGGGAACGAGCCCAGATACCGCGTCCGGCACTCCGGCGGGCCTCGCTATCCAATCTGCTGCGACAGGCTATTGTCGCTTCCTGTACTGCGCTCGAGACGTATCTGATAGCACTACTCCGTGCCAACATGCCGGTGATGATCCGCGCCCGTGGCCGGGGATTCGTTCCGCGTGGTGACGAGGCTTTCCAGGCGTACTTCCAGGATCTCCAGTTTACGCTCGACGACACACTTCGTTTGCTGGAAGATCCTAACGCAGCAGAGTACATTTCGGGTAAGATTCTGGGACTGGCCAATTTCAAGTACCTCAGTTCCCGCATGGGTGTTCACGTCACAGGAGCCCTACTTGGGCTTTCCAGGCCCTGGGATCAAATCGCCGAGCGACTGAGCCGGGACAAAAAAGACCTGATGAAGACAATGGAGGAAACCGTGCGGCGGCGCAACGACATCGTGCAC
The DNA here is from genome assembly GCA_016926595.1 of Anaerolineae bacterium. The sequence continues at coordinate 1,847 of JAFGOG010000227.1, read as the reverse complement.
CGCGCCGACCGGGCCCAGGACGATCCCGGTGGCGAGATGCAGCCGATCAGTTTTGCCTGGACCCAGCAGGCCGTGGACACGATCAAACACATCTGCATTGCCCTCGACGAGCTCGTGGGCATCCAGATTGCGCAGCTCCGGGCGATGATTGCGGAATCGCCCGTGGAGTAAGGGCCGAAACGAGATGGAAAAGGCGCTGCGAGGCCACCTGTATACCAGGGTCGTCCGGTGCCGCCAACTGCTGGAAAGTGACCTGGCCCAGCAGTTGGAGGGCACCTTTGGCGTCCACGGCGATGGTGCGCTGGAGTCCCCGGCCGGGCTGGGTCACCTGGACGCAGTGGGTCGCGCTGAACGGCAGGCTATCGAGGCCGCCATCCAGCACGAGGAACGGAGCGGCGCCGGCTGCCAGGAGGCCGTGCAGCGCTATGTTCGGGAGAGCGCCTTTACCTGGCTCAACCGGTTGGCGGCGCTGAAACTGATGGAACACCCCCATCGGGGATTGATCCTACCCACGATTGGCTCAGGCGACCATTCCCGGGGGTTCCAGCAGTTCAGCCGGCTCTCGCCTGAGGCCATGCGCGCCGAACCGGACGGCGGCTATCGCCTCTACCTCGAACTACTTTGCGACGATCTAGGGCAGGCCCTGGGCGTTCTCTTTGACCGCACCCTGCCCACCTCGATCCTCTCCCCCACGCTTCCCTGTTTACAGCAGGTCCTGACTCAATTGAACGATGACGAGATCACGCCGGTCTGGGCTGAGGACGAAACGATCGGCTGGATCTATCAGTTTTTCACACCAACCGAGCTCCGCGAAGAGGCGCGCAAAGCTTCCAGTGCCCCGCGTAATAGCCACGAACTGGCCTTTCGCAACCAGTTCTACACCCCGCGCTACGTGGTTGCTTTCCTGGTCGACAATACCCTGGGGCGACTGTGGTGGGAGATACGCGGGGGCCAGACAAAGCTGGGGGAGCAGTGCGGCTACCTGGTCCGTCGGGACGGGGAAGGGCCGGTGGAGAAGCGAGATCCCCGCACGTTCCGAATTTTGGATCCGGCCTGTGGGAGCGGCCATTTTTTGCTCTACTGCTTCGACCTCCTGCAGACCATCTACACAGAAGCCTACGGCGACCCCGACCTGGGGCCGGCGCTGCAAGCAGACTACCCCGACCCTGCTGCCTTTGGGCAGGCCGTGCCGGGCATGATCCTGGAACACAACCTGCACGGCATCGACATTGATCTGCGGGCTGTGCAGATTGCGCAGCTGGCCCTCTGGCTGCGGGCCCAGCGCGCCTATGCCGAGATGGGCCTCAAAGTGCACCAGCGTCCTCCCATCCGATGCATCCAAATCGTCTGCGCCGAGCCGATGCCGGGCGAGTATGATCTGTTGGGCGAGTTTGTGCGTGACCTGCGGCCGGCCGTCCTGGGCAACCTGGTGCGCGAGGTGTGGGAGAAGATGAAGCTGGCCGGCGAGGCCGGGAGCATGTTAAAGATCGAGCAAGAAATTCACGAGGCCGTGGTCAAGGTGCGGGAAACACTGGCCAGCCTGCCGCCGGCGGTGCAGCTCGAGCTGTTTCCCTCCGAGAAGCCACAGCAGCTGGTGCTGCCGCTGGATCGGCACGATCTGGACGACCGGGCCTTTTGGGACGAGGCCGAGGAGCGCGTGGTCGAGGCCCTGCGGGCTTACGTCCGGCAGGCCCAAGTCGAGCAGCACACGGCTCGCCGGCTCTTTGCCGAGGATGCGCTGCAGGGCATTGCCTTTATCGACCTCTTGCAGCGTCCCTTCGACGTTGTGTTGATGAACCCGCCCTTTGGCGCGGCCAGCGTGGGCAGCAAGGCGTACATTGAGCGGG
>JAFGOG010000226.1 GCA_016926595.1 Anaerolineae bacterium | reverse complement strand
GCCGTTGGAGATCGAGATCTCGGACGGAGCGACCCTGGCCGATCTGGCGCGCCAGTTAAAGGTGCCCCAGGAAGAAGTGAAAATGGTCTTTGTCAACGGGCGTGTCCGGCCTCTGGACTATGCGCTGCAGCCCGGTGACGAGGTGGGAATCTTTCCGCCGGTTGGAGGGGGATAGTATGGCTGATATCACTCTGGATGTGTGGTTGTACGGCGATCTGGCGCGCTACGGGCGCGATGCGGCCCACAGCAGCTTTGCCAACCTCCATCCCTGCTTGCCTGAGGGCAGTACCATGGCCGACTTGTTGTCTCATCTGGAAATGCCAACGGAGGAGCGTGGTATTACCTTTGTCAACGGCGAGCTCAGCGCCATGCCTGGCTTGCAGCCCGACATGGGGCACATACTGCACGACGGGGATCGGGTGGCCTTTTTCCACCTGAAGAGCATGTGGCCTTTCCAATACCGCCACGGCGTGCCCATGATCGGTGAAATGGCCGAGGTTATGCTTGACAGCCGGGATCAAGGTCTGCATCACACCTATTCGTCATAGCCCCTTCCTATGCTTGACATAAAAACTTCTTGAGCCTCATCGGCTTGAGAAGTTTTGTTTTGCACGCAACTATGGTAAAATTCCAAGCTGAGCTGGAATTGCTGAGAGGGTAGAATGGACCGACAACCACAAGTAGGCTTTGCTGACAGCGAGCATCTTCCGTTGGACGTGTGGGGCTTTTTGCAAGAGCCGCTGCCCGGCCATCGCTGGTTGCTGACCAGGCAGCCCAAAGTCTGGCGGCCGCCGACCGACGTGTACGAGACTGATAGCCAGGTCATCGTCAAGGTCGAAATCGCCGGCATGCGGGAAGAGGATTTCAGCATCGCTTTGAATGCCCAGTTTCTGGTGATCGGCGGTGTCCGCCGCGATCCGGCGGAAAAGCTCGCCTACCAGCAGATGGAAATTCTGTACGGCCAGTTTGAGACCGAGGTACACATTCCGTGGACCGTCGACGAGGGTGCCATCAAGGCGACCTATCAGGACGGGTTTCTGAGCGTGGTCTTGCCCAAGGCAGTGCCGCGCCGGGTGCCGGTTGTCCAGATGGCTGGCGGTCGGGATTAGGGGAGATCTGGATGATCGACCCCAAGTTCGAGACGATCCAGGCCATGGCTAATGCCCAGGATGGCCAGGATCCAGTTCAGGTCCCTCAAGCCCTGGCGATCCTGCCCCTGCGGGGCGTGGTAGTCTATCCCCTGACCTTCCAGGCCTTGAACATCGGGCAGCCCCGGTCCCTTCGCCTCGTGGACGAGGCGACCGTGGAAAAGCGGATGATCGGCCTGGTGACGTCGCGCGACGCCGACAAGGAAGAGCCGGCGCCGCAGGATGTGTACGAAGTAGGTGTGCTGGCCACCATCCAACGGATGTTCAAAGCTCCAGACGGTACGGTGCGTCTGCTGGTGCAGGGCCTGGAGCGGATCCGGATCGAGGAGTGGATCGCATCCGAGCCATACCTGCGAGCCAATGCCAGCATCCAGCCTGACGTGGTAGAGGACAGCCTGGAGGTTGAAGCGCTGATGCGCAATGCCGTCGACCTACTGCGGCGGCTGGTGTCACTGGTTTCGCAGCTCCCCGATGAGCTGCTGATGGCGGCGATGAACGTCAGCGACCCCCGCCAGTTGGTCTACTTTATCGCCACCAATATCCGCATGGAAGTCCCCGACGCGCAGGCGATCCTGGAGATCGACAGCGTGCGCGAGAAGCTGCTCAAGCTGACCACGCTCATGACCAAAGAGCTGGAGGTGCTCGAGCTCGGGCGCAAGATCCAGAGCGAAGCCCAGGGCGAGATGGAAAAGATGCAGCGCGACTATTTCCTGCGCGAGCAGATCAAAGCCATCCGCAAAGAGCTGGGCGAGGCCGACGAGCAGACGGCCGAGATCGAGGAGTACCGGCTCAAGATCGCCCAGGCGGGGATGCCGGAGGAGGCCGAAAAGGAGGCCCAGCGCGAGCTGGGCCGCCTGGAAAAGATGCCGCCCCAGGCCGCCGAGTATTCGGTGATCAAGACCTACCTTGATTGGCTGACGTCCTTGCCTTGGCAAGTGACGACCGAAGACCGGTTGGAGATCGCCCACGCGCGCCAGATCCTGGACGAGGATCATTACGACCTGGAAGAGATCAAAGAGCGGATCCTGGAATACCTGGCGGTGCGCAAGCTGCGGATCGAGCGCCGCGCGGCCCAGGAAGAGCCGGAGGGGGGCGCAGATGCGGCGCCAGATGTGGTCGATTACATCCGGCAGGAGCGGGAGGGGGTCATCCTGTGCTTCGTCGGCCCGCCGGGCACCGGCAAGACTAGCCTGTCGCAGTCGATTGCGCGGGCCCTGGGCCGCAAGTTCATCCGCATGAGCCTGGGTGGGATGCGCGACGAGGCCGAGATCCGCGGGCACCGCCGCACCTACATCGGCGCCCTGCCGGGCCGGATCATCCAGGGCATCAAGCGGGTGGGAACCAGGAACCCGGTCTTTGTCCTGGACGAGGTTGACAAGGTAGGCGCCGACTGGCGCGGCGACCCGTCGTCAGCCCTGCTGGAGGTGCTCGACCCGGAGCAGAACCGCGATTTCCGCGACCACTACCTGGATGTCCCGTTCGACCTCAGCCAGGTGATGTTCATCACCACGGCCAATCAGTTGGCTCCCATACCAGAGCCGCTGCGCGACCGGATGGAGATCCTGGAGCTGGATGGCTACACTGAGGAGGAGAAGGTGCGGATCGGCCAGCAGTACCTCATCCCGCGCCAGATCCGAGAGAACTCGCTGCGGCCGGGCGAAGTGACCTTTAGCGATGATGCCCTCCGTGCCATTGTGCGGGACTATACCCGTGAGGCTGGCGTGCGCAACCTGGAGCGGCAGATCGGAACGGTGTGTCGCAAGGTGGCGCGCGGTGTGGCCGAGGGTCAAAAAGAGGCGATTCAGGTCGAGCCCGGCGACCTGGTCAAGTACCTGGGCAACCCGCGTTTCTACTTTGAGCCGGCGGAGCGGACCGAGATGCCCGGCGTGGCCACCGGCCTTGTCGTGACGCCGGCGGGCGGCGATATCACCTTCGTCGAGGCGACGCGCATGAAAGGGGGGAACCGCCTGATCCTGACCGGCAAGCTGGGCGACGTAATGAAAGAGTCGGCGCAGGCGGCGCTGAGCTACGTCCGCTCCAAGGCGGCCGATTTTGGGATCAAGGAGCAGCTGCTCGAAGAGAGCGATGTGCACATCCACGTGCCGGCCGGGGCGGTTCCCAAGGATGGGCCATCGGCCGGGGTGACGATAGCGACGGCGTTGGTGTCGCTGCTGACCAACCGGCCAGTGCGGGCTGATCTGGCGATGACCGGTGAGATCACCCTCCGCGGCCAGGTGCTGCCCGTCGGGGGGATCAAGCAAAAGGTGCTGGCTGCTGCCCGGGTAGGACTAGAAACGGTGATCTTGCCCGAGCGGAACAAGCCGGATCTCGACGACTTGCCAGAACAAGTCCGGAGCGCGATGACCTTCGTCTTTGCCCAGAGTGTGGACGACGTGATCGGGGTGGCGCTGCGTGACGCAGTAGCTCAGGCTGAGGTACAGGCCGAACAGGAAGGATCAGGCTAGTGGCCTCGGCGCGGCGTATCTATTTTGACTGCTATTCTGGCGCAGCCGGCGACATGCTCCTCGGCGCCCTGGTGGACGTTGGCTTGCCTGTGGACGAGCTGACCCGGGCGCTCGGCTCGCTGCCGTTGAGCGGCTACCGGCTGCGCGTTGAGCGGGTGACCCGCCAGGGGGTGAGTGGCGTCCGCCTGTGGGTGGAT
>JAFGOG010000225.1 GCA_016926595.1 Anaerolineae bacterium | reverse complement strand
GGTTCAAGCCCTCTTCGGAATACCCGGGATGGGTCCCCAGCGCGACCATGATGTTGAGCTCGCGCACGTCGTAGAGGACCTCAACCACCATACGAAACAGGTCGGGCAGCGGCAGGGAGCGGGTGTGATCAGGGATGAGCACCAACACCTTCTGCCCGGTAAACCTGCCGCCCAGTCCCTTTGCCAGGACCTCCATGATCGCATCATGTGTCAGGAGGCCAGTTTCCGCAATTGCTTCAGCGATGACCATGTGTTTCAATCCTCTGCAGCAAGGATACGGCGGCCGCCGGCCGGCGAGACGCATCCCTGCGATCGCCGCTATACCCCAGCGTACGCCGAGAACCCCCCATCCACCGGCACCGTGATGCCTGTGACGAACGCCGAGGCCGGCGAAAGCAACCAGAGCACCGTGCCCAGCAGGTCTTCGGGAACGCCAAAGCGGCCCATGGGTGTGTGTTCCATGATCTTGTTTCCACGCGCGGTCAACCCCCCGGTCTCCTGATCAATCAACAGGAAGCGGTTCTGCTCGCCAATGAAAAAGCCAGGTGCGATGGCATTGACTCGAATCTTGCCGGAATAGTTCTGCGCCAGGTACACAGCCAGCCACGCGGTAAAGTTGGTGATTCCAGCCTTGGAGGCCGAGTAGGCCGCAATATTCGTCAGTGGGCGAAACGCGTTCATGGACGAGTAGTTGAGGATCACTCCTTTGCCCCTCTCGACCATCTGTTTTGTCAGAATCTGGCAGGGCATGATGGTGCCGAGAAGGTTCAGGTCAAGCACGAATCGCATCGCTTCCTCCGGGATGTCAAAAAAGCTCAGCTCAGGGGAAACCGTGGCCCTTGGGCTGTTGCCGCCCGCGGCGTTCACCAGCCCGTCGAGTCCGCCAAAACGTTCGTTGATGGCTGCGCCGGCCTGCGTCAGGCTGTCCCGGTCCATCACGTTGACCTCGCGTGCCTCCACCTGGCTCACGCGAGGCCCCAAGCGCTCCTTGATCACCGGAACCCTCCCCAACCTGAGATCGAGGATCATGACATTCGCGCCGCAGCCAGCCAGCGCGACAACCACATCGCCGCCCAACGCACCGGCGCCGCCGGTCACCGCAAAGGTCTTGCCGGTGAAATCGTACATTGCCGTCAGTTGCTCAAGGTTCATCAAGAGCTCTCCCCTAGACTCTCCACAGTATCGCCCATAGCCAGCATCCTCTCCAATAACCCCAGGGCCGCAGCGCAGGGTTTTCGCACTAGAGCCTATAAGTGCGCCGGGCCAGGCCGTTCGCCATGTCAGGCGCCATCTCTGCGGCATCCACCATGTCGATCAGGCCACGCACAACCAGTCCAGCTAGCCAGTTGGCCGACGCCCGGCGCCAGACATCGTGCCGCGCCGGGATCGACGCAAAGGCGCGGGTGTCGTCGTTGAACCCCGCGGTGTTGTACAAGCCGGTCGTCTCCATCACCTGGTCAAAATAACGCGTCATGCCGTTGAGGCTGTCGTGGAACCACCAAGGTGGACCGAGCTTGATTGCGGGGTAGTGCCCAGCCAGGGGCGCCAGCTCGCGCGAGTAGCCGGTTTCGTCCAAGGTGAAGAGAAGCAGTGTGAGCCGCGGGTCGTTGCCAAAGCGGTCAAGCAGCGGTTTCAGATTGTACACCCATTCGGTCGCCACCGGGATATCATGACCTTTGTCGGCCCCGAACTTTTCCAAGATGACCGGGTTGTGGTTGCGGTAGCAGCCAGCGTGTAACTGCATCACCATGCCGTCCTCCACGCTCATGCGCGCCAGCTCGAGCATCATGTACCCAGTGAAGCGCCGCGCGTCCTCGGCTGTCGCTTTGCCGGTCAGCGCCCGAAAAAGGATCGCTTCTGCTTCCTGGGACGACAAAGCCTCGATGTACGGTGTCTCCACACCGCTGTCAGTGGCGGTGGCGCCCATGCTCTGGAAAAAGGTCCGCCGCTCCTCCAGCGCGGTGATGAGCGCTTTGACCGTAGTAATCTCGCGGCCGACCGCAATCCCGAGAGCGTCGAGATTCGAGCGCCAGCCGGCGGTCAGGAGGTTCACGACCGCGTCGGGACGAAAAGTGGGCCGCACAACCCCCTTCCACCCCGATTCCTGGATCATCTTGTGATAAGCAAGATCGTCACTGGCCCCATCGGTGGTGCATAGGACCTCGATCTTGAACCGCTCGAACAGCGCGCGGGGGCGGTATTCGGGCCGGGCCAGCTTGTCAGCCAGCTCGTCGTAAATCGCCTGTGCAGTAGCGCTGGTCAACTTTTGCCGAATTCCAAAGACCTCGTACAACTCGTGCGCCAGCCAGACCCCGCTGGGCGTGCCGCGGAAGAGGTAAAAGTGATCAGCAAAGGTTTGCCAGATCTTCCGGTGATCCATCTCTACTGGGCCTCCGTCACGGCGCGGAATGCCCAACGCATCCAGGGGAACGCCCTGGGAGTAGAGCATGCGGAAGACGTAATGGTCGGGGATGATGAACAGCTCGGCCGGCGTGCCGAAGGTCGCGTTTTCATCGGCCAATAGCCGGGGGTCAACGTGACCATGCGGAGAGACGATAGGCAAATACGCAATGGCGTCGTAAAGCTCGCGCGCTACGCGGCGCTGCCCTGGATCGGGCGCGAAAAAACGATCTGGATCTAAAAACGCTTGTGTTGGCATCTCACCTCCGTGTCTGCCAAGAGCTCAGTTGTTTGGCAGAGTGGCCCTGCGGCAGGGCTACTCTACCTGATTGTCATAGCCTCGCCTGCCACTTGTCGGCCCAGAACAGAATCAGTGGGAGTGCCCTTGAATTCGGATTCGCCCATGATCTTGTCGAGCACCTGCCTGATGATCTCCTCGTGGCAATAGCACGCATTGATGTAAGACTTGCCATGGTGGCGTCACATGCAGGTGGGTCGTATGACTCAGGGACACCATGACCGCCGGCACCTCGTGTACGTATCAGGGACCCTGGTTGCCCATGGCAGTTTTCACAGGTTGAGATCCAGGCATGCGAATGACCTCATCTGCCTCCATCTGTGGATGGGCGCTCAACTCAAGTTAGCGCGCCGATTATGTTCATCATAACATGTACGCCACCGGCAGTCAATGAGCGCCGCGATCAAGTGGGCATCCTGCAAAAGAGGCAAAGCGTGTCACACGCGTCGGACTGGGGGGCATAGGGAGAATAATGCCACGCGAATCTCCGGAACGGAAAAGCAAGCACCTGAATGCGCGGTTTAGACCAGATGTTTTGTGCCGCACTGATGCCCGTCTTTCTGGTCGTGACGTTCCAAGCAGCCAGCATTCCAGGCAAGCCTGCCTGAGGTTTCCCCCAAAATATGTGCCACTTTGAGCTGTGTTTATTGTGACTCTCTGGCAGCGTCAGAATTGCCCCCAGGAAAGTGCGAATTGAGAACCCCGCCCTGCCTGGCTTGCATCGCACCGGCCGCTGCACAACAAAAAAGGGGGAGCGGGGCATCTGTGACGCCGCTCCCCCTCCGTCTTGCTCACTCTCCCCAGCCGTGCCAGTCGGATTATGGAATCCTGATCTCCTGCCCTACATGGATGGTGTAGGGCGCAGGAATGCCATTGTAGGCCGCCACCGACACAAAGGGCAACCCATACTGGAGCGAGATGCGGAACAGGTTCTCCCCCGGTGCGACCACGTGGATCCTCACACCGGCCGGACTCACAACCTCCGCCGTCGGCACCTCAACTGCAGGGGCAGGTATCGCCTCGTGCACACCTGCCGGGATTCTGATCTGCTGTCCCACATGGATAGTGTAGGGTGCAGGAATACCATTATAAGCCGCCACCGATGCCAGGGGCAACCCATACTGGAGCGAGATGCGGAATAGATTCTCCCCCGGCGCAACCGCGTGAACGCTCCCTCCGACCGCCACCACCCCCTCACTGGCAACGACCGCTGCCTGCCCGGTGCCGCTTGGGACCCGAATCTCCATGCCTACAAAGATCCGGTCCGGCGCCACAATGTGATTGTAGGCTGCCAGGGTGTCCAGAGGTACATCGTACCTTAGCGCGATGCGATAGAGGTTCTCACCAGGCGCAACCACGTGGACCCCACAACTGCCAGCGGCAGATGTCGCCGTTTCCAGATCGCAATAGCCGGGATACCCCTCGGGGGGAAAATAGTACGCCTCAATAAGGGGGACGTCGCTTTCGGGAATAGCCAGGCTGAAAGAGGTCACATAAGGTGCCAGTCCGCCTGGCAGTGGCATGCAGTCAACCCCGTACTCGCTTCTGCTAGTGTGGTCTCCTTGCCAGTACTGGGATGGCAGGAGGTACCACATGGTGCTGCCTTCTGGCTTCCACCAGAGTCGCACCCATTTGGGCGGCTCGACACTGACCACCTCGTTGTTGATGTACTGACCGGCCGTGATGTGCCAGACCTTTAGTGTCCATCCCTCGACCTGGTTCAAGTAGCCATACTGAACTCTCAACTGCAGCTCTCCGTTGGATGGTGCGGGGTCGGTGACCAGCACGCCAACCGTGCGCGGCAGGGGTTGAGCATTTGCCGGCAACACTCCGAAGAGAAGGGCAAGCAGCATAACCACAGCGCCCAGGATGAGCAGTCGCTTCTTCATCATAAAAACACCTCCCTTGCTGTCTGATACCATTGGATCCCGATGGATCCAGCTCGCATGGCCCGGGTCGCCGCCTTGCTGGCAGCGCCGCGGACCACCCACGGCGCAATTCTGAACCCACCGATTCTGGCAATGAGTTGAGTACCCACGGCTCCCAACCCGGCTGAAGGTTGCCGAATGCGCTAGCCAATTAGTCTGGTTATGGTCCCAACGCCGCCTTTGCCCGCTGGCGTGCGCCAAACCTTCGCAAGGTGGATAGCCCGAGTAATCACGACGGAACTGTCAGCGTAGGCCCTTTGCTGTTCAAACCAATCGATCGCATCACTCCCTTCGGTCACCTACCCCATCGATACCAAGATGCATCATCTATCATAGCACAATTTCCCTTTGCCAGAACAGGCACCCTCGCTTTTTACGCCTTTTTAATGGCTGCCCTGCAGTTGCTGCTGGAGCACCGCGTCAAGCGCCTGCCCGTCGTCGACAAGCAAGGAAGACTGGTGGGCTTGCTGGGACGTGGCGGCGTGCTCCAGGCCCTGAGTCATGAACTGAGGAACGAGTCCACCCCCTGAGCTTACCAACCGGGCCTCTGCCTTATCTCCCCCGGAGTCCCGGCATCTACGCCGCTCTGAGGAAAGCCAAATTCAGCTTGTCTCGAGTCTTTGTTTGACGGAATAGACTCCCCCAACTATAATATTTGAATAATTAAGTAGTTACTTAATTAGAAAAGGGATGAAGGAACTAACTCGCTTTTTCAAAGCGCTGGGAGACGAAACGCGGCTGGGGCTGGTGGCCCTATTGGCCCAGCAGGAGCCGGGCCGCGCCTTGTGCGTGGGGCGCCTGGCCCGCGAGCTGGGCGTGACGCCATCGGCCGTATCTCAGCACCTGCGCGTGCTCAAAGACCTGGGCCTGGTTCACGCCCAGCGGGGTGGCTATCGCCTCCACTACTTTCTCGACTCGGAGCGCCTCGCCATCTATCGCCGCCTTATTCGCGAGCAGCTTGGTGACGACTTTGTGGTGCACCACGGTGAAGCGATTTCCACAGAGGGAGGAGGTGAGGAGCATGTGCTGTCGTGATTCGAAAGGAGAGTGCTGCCATCCCGAGCAGCAGCGCGATCCGAAGGAATGCACGCCGGACCAGATCCGCGAGTGCCACGGCGACGCAACAGAACATTGTTACGAGGGCAAGACAACCGAGCAAAAGTAGCACGTTGCATCATCAGGACGCAACCAGAGGGCTTGGGCCTTCTGGTTGCGTCCTGGTCGGAGGTGATGGTGGAAGAACAGAGAGCCAAAGAGGGCCGGCCTGGAGAGAGTGCCATCGACAAGCCTGGCCAGAATGTTGAATCCAAATCGCACCAACACACCAGGCCCAATGGTGGCCAAGCCGGACCGGG
>JAFGOG010000224.1 GCA_016926595.1 Anaerolineae bacterium | reverse complement strand
TATTGCAGCTCGCCGCCGTCGCCCCGCACCAGGCCCGGGGCCAGGGTCCACAAGTAGAGGATCAGGGTCGCGGCAAAGAGGCCGAGCGCCGTCCAGGACAGCGCTCTCCGAATGTCATGCTGAGCGTAGCGGCGGGTCTCGCTGGCAGAGGAGAGGCGGTCTCCGTTCGCTTCGCGGCCGCGAGCGGCCCTGCATGTCAGCATGACAAAGGCTCTAAATAGCTCCTGGGGCTACCAACCGCGTGTATATAACACCCGCCAAGTATAATGTCCGCCTGGGTAGTTGATACAGCCATCACCTGCATCGTATAACTGCCGGCAAAGCTCTTTGTTAGCGGCGGCCTCAGCACTACAGCATTGGCAATAGCCGGCTGCCCACTTGTCTTCGAAAGGCGGAGAGTAAAAACAGGGCATGTCGCGGGTAAAGTCCGTCTCGCATGGCCCACCCTGGCTAGAGGCAATGCACAGGCTGCCTCCTCCACCCCCCCCGTATTCGAACTTGGTTTCACCTGGACCCCAATCCGGCGAGCCGACATTGCCGGTCACCTGGTACTGGCCAGAATACCTGTCATAAACCCACACTCCGTTGAGCTGCTGTCCGGCCGCGTTCACCACCGTCACGTGGATTTGCAGGTTGCCATAGGTACAGCCCTGCCCGTCCTCCCCCGGCCCAACCAGCCGCACTGACCAGGACCATTTGGCGGCTGGCTTGGGTGTGGCTGTCGGTGCAGCCGTCGGCTTGGCGGTTGGTTTGGCGGTTGGCTTGGCTGTCGGCTTGGGCGTATTGGTAGGAGGCACTGGTGTATCGGTGGGCGGTACGGCTGTATCGGTGGGCGGTACCGCAACCGTAGGAAGGTCGGTAGGCGGCGCCAAGGTATCGGTCGGCGGCACAGGCGTGTCGGTCGGGACCGGCGTCGGCGTGGCGACCGTAGGGAGGTCGGTCGGCGATGGCGTGTCGGTCGGCAGGTAGGCGAGCATGGCCGGACTGGCCATGTCCAGGCCGTTGGCCAGGGCGACCAGGTAGCCGATCTCCCTTTGGTCGCGGCTCTCGCGGATGTAGGTGTCGGCCAGCTCGGCCACCCACTGGGCGGCGTTGGGCACTTGTAGGCTGTCCAGCCGCTCCCGGGCTTTGTCCAGGTCGCGGTCCTGGTTGTAGGCGGCGCCGACCAGGACGATGTACGCCTCTTTGTCCTGGGGCGCCAGGTCGGGCAGCTTGGCTCCGTCATAGTCTACCGGCCAGACGACCCAACCGAGGACCAGGCCGATGGCGATACCGGCTACTGCGCCAAGGGCTGCCAGCGCCAGCGCCAAAAGTAGCGTGCGATCTCTCATAGTGATGTCTCCTTGATCCAAAATCCAAAATCCTAATATGCGTGTCGGCTGCCAAAGATACTTATGACCGTGCGCAATATGATCTTAAAGTCGAGCCACAGCGACCAGTTCTCGATGTACCACAGATCGTATTTGGTCCGCTCGGCGATCGAGGTGTCGCCGCGCAGGCCGTTGACCTGGGCCCAGCCGGTGACGCCCGCCTTTTCCCGGTGGCGGTCCATGTAGCGGGGGATGCTGCGCCGGAACTGGTCGACGTAGACGGGGCGCTCAGGGCGGGGACCGACCAGGCTCATCTCGCCCAATAGGACATTGATGAACTGGGGCAGCTCGTCTATCGAAAAGCGGCGGATAAATGCGCCGATGCGGGTGCGGCGCGGGTCGTTTTCAGAAGTCCAGCCCGGGCCGTCCTTCTCGGCGTCCTGGCGCATGGAGCGGAACTTGATACACCAGAAAGGCCGGGCATCCAATCCCATCCGCTCCTGGGCGTAGAATACCGGCCCGGGCGATTCGAGCCTGATGGCCAGGGCGACGAGCATCAGGAAGGGGGAGAGGAACACCAGCGCCGCAGCGCTGCCGGCCAGGTCGATGGCCCGTTTGAGGGTCAGTCTCCAGCCGCGCAGGGCCACGTCGCGCACGCTGAGGAGCGGCAGCCCACCCAGGTCGCCGATGCTCACTTCCGAGGCGATGATCTGGAACAGGTCGGGAAAGATCTTGATGCCTACCTGGCCTCGCTCGCAGCGCGAGATAATTGTCAATGCCTCCTGATGGGTCAGCTCTGGCAGGCCGACGATGACCTCGTTGATGTGGTGCTTCTCGATGAGCCGCGGCAGGTCGTCCACACTGCCGAGCACCGGCACGCCCATGATCTGCTGACCAGACGTGCTCTCGCCGTTGACAAAGCCGACGACCTGGTAGCCCAAGTTCGCCATCTGGCGGACCTTTTGCAGGATCATGCGTCCCACCTCGCCGGTGCCGACGATCAGCAGCCGGTCGGCGAGCCCGACGCGCTGACGCAGCTTGGCGCGCAGCCACATGACCAGCGATCGGCCGATCGACGCCAGGATGACGGTCAATAACCAGGCATAGACGATCATAGCCCGGGGATAGTTCAGCTCCAGGGTGCTGTTCTTGAAGATGAAGGAGGTGAGGGCTATGGAGACGACGATGCCGATCGACGTCGCGGCAAAGATGCGGTATAGCTCGTCCAGGCCGGACGTGGCGCGCTTGAGGTCGTACAGGCGGGAGAAGAAATAGACGACGATCAAGGCGGCGACCTGGACGACCAACATCGAGACATAATCCTGGAACGGGGCGATGTTGATCGGCGGCGGGACGGCGATGGTGGTCCGCAGCCAGTAGGCCAGGTAGAATGCCCCGGTGGCCATGATCATGTCGCTGATCGCGAGCAGCAGGCCGAACAGCAGATCTGCTCTGCGCTTCATGGCGACGCAGTACCCCCCTTGATCGGCATGGCCGAGGCTACGCCGCGCTGCCCGGAGGGGCGCAGCCGGTCGCGGAGGAACGCCCAGCCGCTCAACAGGCCGATGGCGGCATAGATCAGTCCGTTGACCAGGAAAAAGGTTCGCTGCTTGAAATGCTCGTCGTGGAACAACCGCATCGTGCGGTAAAAGTGGTAATTGGCCAGGGCGCTGCGCTGTTGGCTCGACCGGCCCTTGTAGTGAAGCACGGTCACGTCGGCGTTGTACCACACCTGCCAGCCGCGCTGCTTGAAGCGGTAGCACAGGTCCAGGTCTTCGGCATACATAAAGTAGCGCTCGTCGAGGAGGCCGGCTTGGGCCAGCGCTTCACCGCGCATGAGCATAAAAGCGCCGACCACCGAGTCGACTTTTGTGGTGACGTCGGGCGACAGGTAGGTGAGGTTGTAGCGGCCAAAGCGGCGGCTGCGGGGAAAGAGCTTGCTCAACCCAAACAGCCGGTAAAAGGCTACCTCTGGCGTGGGAAAGCTGCGCCGGCAGGCCCTGTCGAGGCTGCCATCTTCGCGCACCAGGCGGGAGCCGGCGGCGCCGGCCTGGGGATGGGCCTCCATGAAGGCCAGCATATCGGCCAGGGCCGAGGGGGGCAGGATCGTGTCGGGGTTGAGGAGCAGGGCATAGCGAGCCTGGCCCGCATCGGGAAAGCCGAAACCGCGCAGGCCGAGGTTGTTGCCGGCGGCATAGCCGCAGTTCTCGGCGCGGATCAGGCGAGCCTGCGGAAATTCGGCGGCCACCATATCGGCGCTGCCGTCAGACGAGCCGTTGTCGACGACGCACACCTCGCAGGCGAAATCGCCGCGGCTGTCATAGACCGAAGCCAGGCAGTCGCGCAGCAGGTCGCGCACGTTATAGTTGACGACGACGATCCCCAAGTCAAGCATAATTCTTATGCCAGGATACTCCTGGCAATGACTATCCGCTGGATCTCGTTGGTGCCCTCATAGATCTCGGTGATCTTGGCGTCGCGGAAGTGGCGCTCCACCGGGTATTCTTTGCTATAGCCGTTGCCGCCAAAGATCTGGACCGCCTTGGTGGTGACCCACATGGCGGTCTCGGAGGCGTACAGCTTGGCCATCGCCGCCTGGAGGCTGTAGCGCCCGCCGGCTTGTTTGGCCTGATCCTTGGCCAGGGCCGCCTGATAGGTCAGCAGCCGGGCGGCTTCCAGCCGGGTCTTTATGTCCGCCAGCATCCACTGGATGGCCTGGAACTCGCTAATCGGCTGGCCGAACTGCTCCCGTTCCTTGGAGTAGGCCAGGGCGGCTTCGTAGGCCGCCTCGGCGATGCCCACGGCCTGGGCGGCGATGCCGATCCGCCCGGCGTCCAGGATCGAGAGGGCGACCTTAAAGCCTGCGCCCTCGTCGCCCAGCCGGTACCAGGCCGGCAGGCGATAGTCCTCGAACACCAGCTCTGATGTATGAGACGCCCGGATACCCAGTTTCGGTTCCACCTTGCCGGGCTTGAAGCCGGGCAGCCTGGTATCGACGACGAATGCCGAGATGCCCCGCGAGCCCTTGCTCCGGTCGGTCATGGCGAACAGGATGATATAGTCGGCGTTCGGGCCGCTGGTAACCCACGCTTTCAGGCCGTTGATGACATATTCGTCGGTAGCCGGATCGTACTC
>JAFGOG010000223.1 GCA_016926595.1 Anaerolineae bacterium | reverse complement strand
GCCAGCCGGCGGGATGTCTGGCAGGAGGTACGGCGGCTCAACCGGGAATTGGGCATTACCGTCTTTCTAACTACGCAATACCTGGAGGAGGCCGACGAGCTGACCGACACGGTGGCGATCATTGTCGCCGGCAAGATTGCGGCGAAGCCTGGTGACTATCGCTCGCGCGCCGGAAGCCCTGCTGCCGCCGGTCGTTATCAGCCTTTTCTTCCTGGTCATCTACCAGTCAACGCTTGGCAAGGCGTCCGGCTTTATTCCCGGCATTAGCGGCAGCTACCTGGGCTTCATCCTGCCGCTGTCGATCGTCTCGTCGGCTCTATCGGGCGCTGGCATTGCCGCACAGAACCTGGTCCGTGACCTGGAACGTGGCTATTTCGACAAGCTGATCCTGACACCGGTGAGTCGCCCGGCATTGCTGCTCGGACCGATCCTGGCTGGCTCGGTCATACTTGGCATTCAGGCGGCCATCGTGGTGTTTGTGGCGCTTTTGCTGGGATTACACTCGGCAGCCGGCGTGCTCGGACTGCTGGCGGTCATCAGCTTTGCCGTGCTGCTCGGCACCGGCTTTGCCGGATTCACAGTGTCGGCGGCGCTGGGCAGCGGCAGTGCTGCAGCGACGCAGGGCGCTAGCTTTATCTTCTTCCCCCTCACTTTCCTGGCGCCCACCTTTGTGCCGCTTGACCTGCTGAGCGGCTGGCTAAAGGGCGCGGCTCAGGCTAACCCGATCACCTACGTGCTGGAGGCAATGCGCGCGATCCTGAACACAGGCTGGGACGGGGCGGCCATCTGGAAGGGGGTGCTCGCTTGCCTTATCCTGGCGGCCGTGACCTACGCCCTGGCGGCGATCGCCCTGCGGGTGCGGACTCGCCGGCTATAGGGAAAAAGTGCAGCAGGAGCGACGTAATTCGAGCAAGATCTCTGCGAATGCCCATCACCCCGGGCGAGGCAAGTCCAACACCGCTCTTACCTTTTCGGTAAGAGTTTCCACGGTAAGTGGCTTGGCCAGGAAAGCCACACCCTCACCCAAGGCAGCAGGATCCTCAAACAGGCGATTGTCGTACCCTGACATGTACAAGATCCGTATCCCAGGGCGTTGGGCTTGAATCTGCTCGGCCAGCTCCTTGCCGTTCATCCCAGGCATGACCATGTCGGTCAGCAATAGGTGAATGGGTTGATTGTGCCTCAGGCTGATCCGCAGGGCTTCCGATCCGTTTTTAGCAGCCAGCACCTGGTAGCCATGCGCCTCCAAGATCTGAGCGGCCAAATCTCGGACGCCGCCATAATCCTCCACCACCAGGATCGTTTCGTCGCCGTGGAGCGCGCTGATAGGGGTCACGCGCAGCAAATCCTGAGGCTCGACCTTCTCGGTGCGGGGCAAGTAGATCTGGACGGCTGTGCCTTGTCCCACTTCGCTGTCAACCCAGATGTGTCCGGCATTCTGCTTGATGATGCCAAAGACAGTGGACAAGCCCAGACCGGTACCGTGGTCTCGCTCTTTAGTTGTGAAAAATGGCTCGAAAAGGTGGGCTTTGACTTCATCACCCATCCCCACCCCGGTGTCTCTTACTGTTAGCCTTACATAATCCCCTGGTTGGGCATCTACGTGGCGGGCAGCAGATTCTCCGTCCAGTACTACATTGGCTGTTTCGATCGTGAGGCAGCCTCCGCTGGGCATGGCATCCCGGGCATTCACCGCCAGGTTCACGATGGCCTGATCGATCTGGACCGGATCCAGATAGACGGGCCACAAGTCGTCGGCCAGCACGGTCACAAACTCGATGTCTTCACCTATAACGCGTTGCAACATACGGCTCAGGTTGCCGATCTCCTGGTTGAGATCGACGACATGGGGCTCGATGACATCCCGGCGGCTAAAGCTGAGCAGTTGCTTGGTCAGGGCGGTAGCTCGCTCCCCGGCTTCTTCGATCTGCTGCACATATTCCAACAACGGATCTTCCGAATGCAATTGCCGCTTTAGCAACCGTGTGCAAAGGTGGACGATGGTCAGCATATTGTTAAAGTCATGGGCAACCCCGCCCGCCAGCCGTCCAATCGCTTCCATCTTTTGTGCCTGCAAAAGCTGGGCTTGCGTGTGTTTCAGTTCCTCCAGGCTTGTTTCAAGGTCGTGCATAAGGCGGGCTTTGCGCCAGGCAGCCGCCATCTGGTGGGCAAAGGCTGTAATGGCTGGCATGTCGTCTTCGGTCAGGTCATCCGATTGGACAGAAAGCAGGCCAACAGTCTTGTCCTCCAGGATGAGAGGGGCGACTACTGATTTCGGGATCTCCAGGATCTTTAGGATCTGACCGGCGAACTTTCTGAGCGGCTTGGACAACACTTGCCGCAACTCCCTAGTGCCGTCCAAGAAAACGGTTTCTCCCTCGCGTATCGCCTCTGTCAACCCACCCGCCGTTTCGACAGACAGAGAAAAGCTTTCAGCTTTGACACCTATCAGCCTTTCCGCGAGCCTGACCGCTTTCTGGTCGTAACTGAAGTACTTCGGGAATAGCCTGCTCTGGTTTTCATCGGTGAAGAAAATCGTGCAAGAGAAGCCCAGCTTCTTGAATTCCTCTCCTGCTGTGGTGAGTACCTCTTGTGGTGTAGCGGCTCTCTGCATCGCCAGAGAGGCCATGTTCAGCGCCTGGAGCAGCCGTTCAGCCCGTTTGCGCTTGGTGATGTCGGTGTTGGCAAACACGCATCCTTCTACACGTCCCTCTAGATCGCACACGGGGTAGATACGCGTGACCATGAACCGCTGTGTTCCGTCCCTGCACCGGTACTGCATTTCCTGCTCACTTACCGACAGCCCTAGCCAGACCTGGGTCAGTAGGCCATCGAGTACAGTCCGCTCTTGCGAATCCCACAGGAGCTGATGGTAGGCCTCGCCAATGATCTTCTCTGCCTGGTATTGGAAAACCTGCCCGCAGGCCCGATTCCACATCTGGATCCTGCCCTGCCTGTCCACCGTAAAGATGGGGTTGGGTGAGTTCTCCACAGACTGCCGGTAGCGTGCCTCGCTTTCGCGCAGCCGTTCCTCTGCGCGTCTGCGCGCCTGCCGAGATTCTGCCTCACGCAGCTCGCGCTGAACGGCGGGAACCAGGCGTGCCAGGTTGTCTTTCATGACATAATCATGTGCACCAGCTTTCATGGCTGCCACGGCGCTGTCTTCTCCAATTGTACCGGATACGATGATGAACGGCACATCGAGGCCCATTTCCCACACTTGTCTCAAGGCAGCCAGTGCGCTAAAGTGCGGCATGGAATAGTCGGCGATGATGACCTGCCAGGCCTGCCGGGCGGTCGCAGATCTAAAGTCGTCCAAGGTATCCACGCGCTCTGAGGTCAGCTCATAACCGCCACGGCGCAGCTCTCGCGCAATCAGGAGGGCATCGTCCTCTGAATCCTCGACGATCAGTGCATGGAGGGTTGGGCGCATTCAGGATCTCCTTCCAGTGGGCGGGCCTTGGTTCAGCACCAGCCAATAGAGACCTAATTGCTGGACAGCTTTGGAGAACTGGGCAAAGTCCACCGGTTTGCGGATATAGCTATTGGCACCCAGACTGTAGCTGCCCACAATGTCTTGTTCCTCGTCCGACGAGGTGAGGATGACCACAGGCAGAAGCCTCGTGCGCTCGTCTTCGCGCAGGCGCCGCAGCACCTCCAGCCCCTCGATTCTGGGCAGGCGGAGATCAAGCAGGATGAGTTGGGGCATTGTGCTCAGATCGCGGCCGGCGTGCGCTCCAGTTCCGAACAGATAATCCAGGGCCTGGACGCCGTCACGCACGACCACAACTTCGTTGAGAATGTTGTTCTTTTTGAGTGCGCGCAAGGTCAGCATCTCATCGTCGGGGTTGTCTTCCACCAACAGAATGATCTGTCCTTTCATGCTGTTTCTTCTCCTTCTGTTGCCAGAGTAAAGTAGAACGTCGCGCCCTGGTTCGGCATGCCTTCGGCCCAAACACGGCCGCCGTGGCGGTGAGTGATGCGCTGCACTGTGGCTAGGCCAATACCGCTACCCTCAAACTCGGCTGTGCTGTGCAGACGCTGAAATGCTCCAAACAGCCTGCCGGCGTAGGCCATGTCAAAGCCAGCCCCGTCGTCGCGCACAAAGTAGACAGGCCCGCCCTCTTCTGCGGCACACCCAAATTCAATCTTGGCATGGGCCTGTTTGCCGGTGAACTTCCAGGCGTTGCCGAGCAGGTTTTCCAACACCACCCGCAGCAGGCGAGTATCGCCGCAGGCGACCACCCCGTCGGCAATGGCGAATTCCACCTGGCGCTCTGGCTGCGTCCGGCGCAGCTCGGCGGCGATTTCGTGCGCCAGAGCGCTGAGATCAACCTTTTCCTGCTGCATTTCGAACCGTGTCAGTCGCGATAGCTTGAGCAGATCGTCAATGAGTTGTCCCATGTGTTGGCTGCCTGCCCGGACGCGTCGGAGATAGTCCTGGCCCGCAGCGTCGAGCTGGTCGGCATAGTCCTCCAGCAGCGCCTGGCTAAAGCCGTCCATGCTGCGCAGCGGCGCCCGCAGGTCGTGAGAGACGGAATAAGCAAAGGCTTCCAGCTCCCTGTTGACAGCGGCGAGCGCCGCAGTGCGCTCGGCCACGCGTTCCTCCAACCGGGAGGCATAGTGCTGAACCTCGTCATACAGGCGGGCGTTGGCGATAGCAATGGCTAGTTGATCGGCCATGCTCTGCAGGGCAGTGATATCGCCCGACGAAAAAGCAGCTTCCTGGCTGCTTTGAACAGTCAAGGCGCCGATGCATTTGCCGCGGCTTTTCAGCGGGAGTGCCATCTCGGACCGTGTCTCCGGCAGAAGCGGGTTGTTGAAGCGGACGGCCTCTTCCCCAACATCCAAGGCGATGCGGGCTTCTGCGTGGGCCACACACTGACCGATCATCGATTCGCCGCCCACGGCCAGCCGGTGACCGGCCCTGAGCATCTTTTGGCCCGCTTGCCCGGTGCCGGCGCGCAGTACAGCCTGCTCTCCCGTTTCGTCGACCAGGAACAGCCCAACATAGTATAGGTCGAAATAGTGTTGGATCAGATCTGCGGCCTGGCGCATCAGCTCCTCGGGGTCAAGGATTGTGCTCGCGGAGGCCGAGACCTCGGCAGCGGTCACGAGCTGCGTGCCACGGTGCACCAGGTCGGCCAATAGCTTTTCCCGCTCGGCCTCTGCCTGCTTGCGCTCGGTGATGTCCTCAACAGTGCCCTCATAGTAGAGCGTGTTTCCAGCCTGGTCGCGCACAACCCGGGCGCTTTCGCGAATGAACAGCGGACTGCCATCGGCTCTTGGCCAGGCAGCCTCAAAACCAATCACCTGACCTTCCTGCTCAACGCGCTCCATGAAGGTAGAGCGTGGATACACTCTTGTAGTCGCCTCACTTACGACTCCGTGCCGGGCCAACTCCTCAAAGGACGAGTACCCCAGCATGCGCAACAGCGCTGGGTTGGCCATGAGCCATCGGCCGTCGGGTGTGGTCCGGTACAACCCCATGACCGCGTTCTCAAAGAGGCTCCTGAAGCGCTCCTCCGATTCGCGGAGCGCCTGTTCGGCCTCCTTGCGCTCGGTGATGTCTATGACGATGCCATCATAGTGGGTGGGCCGTCCTCGAGTATCCCGCGCGATGACAGTTCGATCGTCCACCCAATGCACCTTTCCATCCCTGG
>JAFGOG010000222.1 GCA_016926595.1 Anaerolineae bacterium | reverse complement strand
GTACCACAGCCGCCACAAGGCCACCAGCAGCACGTCGAGCAGGATGGTCTCGGCCACCAGGATGGCCAGCCCGGTGCGCGACTTGGCCAGGCTGCCGATCGTTCGCTGCCAGAGCGACCAGCCCTGCTTGAACCCCTGGCCGGCCCGCCGGGCGAGGACGCGCAGCCCTTCTTGGATGCGTCGAAGTATCTCCCAGGCCAGGCTGAACTCGGCGGACACGGCCACCGACATGCGGGCGCCCCGGGACGGCGTGCAGGCGATCACCGCCTGGTGGTCATGCCGGAAAGGGAGGCGCGAGGCGTCGAGAGATACGGTCACCCGCGCCTCCTGGTTGGCCAGGCAGCCCACCTCCGCCGGCTCAAAGCGCAGCCAGGGCACTGAGGCGCTGAGGGCAGCCTGGGCATAGCCGCGCCCCTGGTTGCGCACCGTCAACTGCGCGGTAACGGGCCGCGTTCGGCCGACTTTAAGATCGAGGGCCAACGGCTCGATGGCCGGATGGGGCGGCGGCAGGCGGGGATTGAGGCGCTGCATCAAGCCCTCAAGCGCGGCGTCGGCGTCCTCCCCGGCCTCCAGCCGGGCCGATTCGGCCTTGGCCGCCAGGTCGTGGCGGTTGCGCTCGCGGAACCAGCGCTGAAAGTCGCCGGCCGCCAGGTGGGCGCGGGCATCGGCCCAGTAGCGGTCGGCCAGGGCGACCAGGTCTTCGGTGGTGTGGGCCACACCCCCGCTGCGAAAGACAAAGGGCCGGCTGGCGCCCTCGGGGATGAGCCAGGCTTCCAGCCCCTGGCGGAACTCAAAGGCGGTGCTGCGGCGGTTGCCTTCCAGGCGCAGCGCCCGCCCCAGCACATCGGCCAGGGCGGCGGGCAGGGTATCGAGCTTGGGGAACTGGAAGGGGTGATCGCCGGGGTCGTCGTCGGTCAGCAGGTGGTAGACGGCGGCAGCCAGGGAGTAGACGTCGGAGCGGGGATCCGAGCTGCCCTGATACTGCTCTGGGGCGGCATAGCCCCGCGTGCCAAAAATAGCCGGCTGCTCACCTGGCAGCAGGCGGCGGGTGTGGATCCGCGCCGTGCCAAAATCGACCAGCCGCACCTCGCCGCTGGCGCGCTCGACGATGAGGTTGGCAGGCTTGATATCGTGATGGATCACCGGGGTGGGGCGGTCGGCCAGGTGTTCCAGGACGCGGCAGACGCGGATGGCGTGGCGGATGACGACCTCCGGCGGCAGCGGGCGGGCCGGGACGGTGCGCCCGGCGGCGTCCACGTGGGTCACCCCTTGCTCGACGATATCGCCCTCCACATATTCCATAACGATGTAATGCCGTCCTGCTTCGGAAAAGTAGGTGTAGATGCGCGGGATGCCGGGGTGGTTCAACTCGGCCAGCAGCCGAGCTTCAGCCTCAAAGCGCGCCTGGGCCTGGCGCGTTTCTTCCGGGTCGGCGGGATTATAGTAATCGATCAGCTCCTTGATCACGCACTTGCGGTCAAAGGCGGCCGTGTCGGCGGCCAGGTACAGGGCGCCCATGCCCCCTTTGCCCAACGGCTCCAGGATGCGATAGGCGCCCCCGTGCATCAGGCGACCCGAGCGCAGGATCGACCAACCGCTCTCTCCGATGGCGGGCGATTGGGATGCTCCGCCCAGAGGTCGCCCGCACCTGGCGCAGAAGCGGCTGTTTGGCCTGTTGACCAGGCCACAGCCCGGGTCGGGACAGCGCAGCATGGCGAGCTTACCCCCCGGGTTTCTGCAGGCGCAGATGGCAGGAACCCGGGGTTCCTTTACATCTTGAAAACCAGGCTCACTCGGCCGAGCCGGATCTCGTCGCCGTCGCTGACCACCTGCGGGGTCTTGGACACCAGCTTTTGCTTGTTGACGTAGGTATAGTTGGTGCTGTCCAGGTCCTCGACAAAGTACAAGCCGCCGTCGACGATCATCCGTGCGTGGCGACGGGAGATGCCGCCTTCGTCGCCACCGTGGGGCGTCATGTCCACGTCGGGAAAGATGCCGCTGACTGGGTCTTCACGGCCGAGCAGGATCTCGGCCTTGGCCGGCAGCGGAATCTCGGCGCCCGACGCGACGACCACCAGGCGCGGCCCAACCGCCGCCGGCGATGGCGACGGCGCTGCTTCGGCAGGCGCTACGGCCGGGGCAGGCGCAGCCTTGAGCGAGGCGCCGCAATTGCTGCAGAAAGTGTCGCCGGGCTCGACGTCGACGTTGCACACGGGACACTTGGTCACAGGCGGCGGCGCTGCTTCGGGAGCCGGCGGCGCCACCAGCTCTGGGACCAGCGGCGATGGGGGCGCTTCGACAGGCGCTTCGGGCACCGGTTCGGGTGGGAGCGGCGGCTGGGCCAGTGACGCGCCGCAATTGGGGCAAAAGACCTCGCCGGCAAGAACCGGAGCGTGGCAGGCCGGGCAGGTTAGCCCCTGTTCGGCGGGCGCGGCGGGTGTTTCTGCCGGCGCGGCCGCGGCTTCGGGTGCGGCTTCGGGCGCGGCGGGTGTTTCTGCTGGCGCCGCCGTGGCTTCGGGTGCGGCCTCGGGCGCAGCCGGCGTTTCTACCGGCACAGGCGCAGCGAGCGGCGAGCCGCAGAAATCGCAAAAGGCCTCACCGGGGACGTTGCTCGCGCCGCAGGCAGGGCAGATCACGCCTTCGGCCGGCGGTGTGGGCGGTGGTGGGCCAGCCTCTGGTTGGAGTAGGCGGGCGCCGCACCGGTCGCAAAAGACGGCGTTTTCGCCGGTTGTGTTGCCGCAATTAGGACAAATAGCCATGATACAATCCCTCCTTCGGAGTTATGGTTTCAACCGTTGAGTCAGCTTGCGCGTTTCATAACGCAGTTTCTTGGTGCCATAGGCCGACATCTGGCCGCTCTTTTCCAGGTTTTGGGCTTCGGCCAAGGCGGCCTTGGCCAGGTCCTGCTCTCCCATCTCCAGCAGGCGGGTGGCGGCGGCGCGGAGCTTTTGGCTGGCGCCGGCCACGTCGCCCATCTTGGCATCCTCCAAGGCCCTGGTCTGGAGCTTGAAGGCGGTGACCTTCTCGACGATGTTCATCACTTCGGCGGCGTGCTGCTTGGCCAGCGCGGCGTCGGCGGTGAAATCGAGCAGGACGTCGGACTTGGTCTTTTCGCCAACCAGCTTCAGGCCTGGGACGTCATAGTTGGCCTCAACCTGGGCAATGCGGTAGCGGCCCGCCGGGCGGGGCGAGATCAACAGCTCGACGAGCAGGCTGCGCGGCTGGCCCTTCTCCAGCTCGCCTAGGGTGACCTGGACGTCGCGGTCGGACAGGGGCTTGTAGCCCAGGTTGGAGATCATGGGCAGCACTTGCCATATCTGGCGGGGCGTGACGCCGTTCGCCAGGCGCATGATCATCTGGGCGTTTTGGACGACGGTGTCCTGCATCGACTGGACGGCCTGCCGGAAAAAGTCGAGGATCTTGTCGGGCGAGTCGATAAAGTCGGCCTTGCCGCCGCTGGCCTCGGCCACGTCGTCCAGCAGATCTTCGTTCCAGTCGTCGCCCAGGCCCAAGGCGTTGACGACGATGCCCCGGCTGCCGGCCTGCTTGCCCAGCTTTTTGCAGGCCTCCTCATCGCCAAAGGTCTGGCCGTCGGTCAAGAGCAGCATGCGGCTGACCCGGTCGGGGGCCAGGGCCTTGTCGAGCTCGGCCAGGCCCTGCTTCATGCCGCCAGAGATGGCCGTGCCGCCTCCATCGCGGATGCGGTCGATCTGGCGCATCAGCTCGGCCTTGTCGGTCACGAGCTGGCTGGGGGCGATCACATACTTTTTGTCGCTGAAGGCGATGATAGAGATCGTGTCCTGCGGCCCCAGCCGGTCGACGACGAGCTTGGCGGCCTCGCGCAGGTTGGCGATCTTTTTGCCCTGCATCGAGCCGCTCTTGTCGAGCACCAGGCTGAGGTTGAGCGGCACCTGGACCTGGGCCATGGCAGCACTCAGCGCCGTGTCGATCAGCACATAGACCAGTTGTTGGGTGTTCATTACCGGCAGATAGGCTTTGTTGAGCCGGCAAGTGAGCGTTACGTCATTGGCCATAGAATCCCTCCTGACATCTATTCTATACGTTAGCCAGACCTGACAGGTTGCGTCTCAGGTCTTGATTTCGACGACGATGACACTGATATTGTCATCGCCGCCAGCGGCGTTGGCCCGGTTGACCAACAGGTCGCACGCGGCCTGAGGGTCGGCTTCGGCCATCATCCCATCCTGGATGCCCTCGTTATGGAGCATTTCCCACAGCCCGTCGGAGCAGACGATCAGCCGGTCGCCGGGAGCAAGGGCCCACATGCCGGTATCAACCTCGGCGGTAGGCCGGTCGCCGATGCTGCGGTAGACAATACTGCGCTGGGGATTGGTATAGATTTCGTCGGCTGTGATCTGACCCCTGGCGACCATGGTGGCTACGAGGGAATGATCGACCGTCAACTGCACCAGGCCGCTGGCGTCCCAGCGGAAGGCGCGACAGTCGCCGACGTGGGCCAGGAAGAGCTGCTGATCGCGGATGAGCAGGATGGTCAGCGTGGTGCCCATGTCGGTGCCGCGCTTTTGGCGGGTCAGGTAAACGGCGTCGTTGGCGGCGACGACGGCCTGCCGTAAGCGGCTCAGGATGCCGTCGTCGGGGATCGCCTGGCCAACCAGGGAGGGCAGGATGATGTCATGCACGATCCCCTCGGCCATTACCTGGAGGGCCAGCTTGCTGGCGATCTCGCCGCCCTCGTGGCCGCCCATGCCGTCGGCCACGGCAAAGAGGCTGATGGCCGAACCGGTCTGCGACTGAAAGACCGACGCCAGGGTCAGGATCAGCAGGCTATCTTCATTCAGTTCACGGACCTGGCCGGGGACCGAGCGCTGCCCGACGAGCAGGCGCACGGCGCCGGGCGCCTGGGCCGGCTGTGGCGGCGGTTCCGGCTCAGCCAGGACCAGAAACGCGCGGCCATCGTGGACCAACCGGGCCACGACGCGCTCGCCGTCGATCGACTCGGCCTCGGCGTCGCCGACCTCCAGGATGCGAACCTCTGGCTTGCGCTCCAACGCCGCGCCGCAGCGGGCGCAGAACGCCTCGCTGGGCGCGTTGCCGTCAAAGCCGCACTGCCAGCAGCGCTGTAGATCGCGGGCCTGGTACAGGATGCGATCGCTCTGCATGTCGAGCACGTCGCCGAGAGCATAGCGCCCGTCGATCACGGTGCCGGCCGGCGCTGGCTGGAGGGTGACGGCATCCTCGCGCCAGAAGGCATCCGGTTCAGGAACGACCTCCTCCCCTGGCTCGGGCTCGACGGCAGGCGGCGAGGCCGTCTCATCAGGCGCCTCGGCCTGTTCGGGCGGGATCGGCGGCGTGTCCACTCCGCTGACGCCCGGGGCTTCCCCCTGGTCGGGAGCCGCCTCTGCTTCCTCGATCACGGCTTTGGGCGGGACCGGCCCAGCTTCGGGCGATGTCTCGGCCGGGGTCGTCTCTTTCGGCCCGGGCGGCGTCTCGTCCGGGACCGGCTCCCCCGGCTCGGCTGGCGTCTCGATCAGGTCTGGCGTCTCGGGCAGGGCCGGCTCGGGCGGGGTGGAGTTGCTGAGATCGGCTCCGCAATCGGCAGCCGGCGCGGGCGCCTCGGCCAGCTCCGCGCCGCAGCGGCGGCAGAAGCGGGCGCCATCGCGGTTGTCTGTTCCACAGGTGGGGCAGTTCATAGGCGATCCTCCTGATTCAACGCAATCGAAACTCGATAACGACCAGGCCGACCTGGATCCGGTCGCCGTTGCGCAGCGGGTGGGCGCGCTGGGGCAGCAGCGACTGGCCGTTAACGGTAGTGCCGTTATAGCTGTCCAGGTCGGTGATGAAATAACCATCTGGCCCGCGGGAGATCTGGGCGTGGCGGCGGGATACGTACCCCTCGTCCTCGTCGTAGAAGGTCATGTCGAAATCGGGCCAGTACCCCTCGGCCTGGCTGGCGCGGCCGAGAAGCATGGGGCTGCGGGCGACCGGCATCTCCCAGGCGGCGCGTACCGGCTCGACGATCCTCAGTATGGCCGGCTGGAGCGGGACGAAGGAGTGGCCGCAGCCGGCGCAATAGCGGGCGCCGGGCTTGTTGGGGCGGCCGCACGCCGGGCAAGGCTTCGGCGGCGGCGCTGGAGCCAGGACTGGGCGTGGCTTGTGCTGAGCTGGCGCAGGTGCCGGCCGGATCGGCTGCGGCTCAGGCTGCGCCTTTGGCCGGGGTTGGGCCGGAGTTGGTGGGGTTTCACTGCTGCTGCTGGGTTCTGGGACAGGCGCGGCCGGCTGGGGTGCGGCTGCGACCGGCGGCGCGACCGGCTCGACGAGCTGGGACGCCGGCAGCGCCGCCACGATCGCCTGGCGCATGTCGAGGATCGACTGGAAACGGGCCTCGCGATCGCGCTGCATTGCCTTTTCGACGACGGCGATCGTCTTGGCCGAGACGGCGCCGTTATAGTTGGCCAGGGGCAGCGGCTCCGACGGCAAGAAGGCGGGGGTGGGAGCCATGTTGGCCAGCAGGTCATAGATCGTCGCGCCCAGGGCGTAAACGTCAGACCGGGCATCGGTCTGGCCCTTGCCCCACTGCTCGGGGGCGGCATAGTTTTCAGAGCCCATGGCCACGGTGTCGCGCTTTTTGCCGGTCTTGTAGGTGCGGGCGATGCCGAAATCGATCAGCTTGACCTGGCCGGTGTTGGTGACCATGGCGTTGCTGGGCTTTATGTCGCGAAAGATGATCGGCGGGGTGCGGGTGTGGAGGTAGTGCAGGGCGTCGCACAGTTGCAGCGCCCAGTTGAGGACGTCGCTCTCGAGCAGGGGGGCGTTGGCCGCCTTGAGCCGTTTTTCGAGCGATTCGCCAAAGATGAACTCCATGACCAGGTAGGACCGCCCGTCTTCTTCGAAAAAGTCGGCGATCTTGGGGATGTTGGGGTGGTCGAGCTCGCGCAGCCAGCGGGCTTCCTGGACGAAAAGCTTGCGGCCGGCGGCCTGCTCGGCGCGGTCCTCGGTTTGAGGGCGCAGCTCTTTGAGCGCCCACAGCTTGCCGCTGCCGGCGGGCAGCTCTTCGACCTGGTAGACCCAGGCCATGCCGCCGCCGCCGACCAGGCGGACGATGCGGTATCGGTTTTTGACCTCGGTGCCGATGGGTAGCGGCTGCGTCATTGTCCGCCCCACTCCGTGGCGATGCCGTTCATATGGCCCCAATTATACCTTCAAATGCCGGCCGGCGCCTGACAACCAAGCGCCAGTCCAGTGACGGCCGGCGTCAGGCACCTATTATAGCACGCAATGGGCCAGTGGGCAACAATGGAAATGGAATCTGGCCGCTAGTCGGGAATGACGATCTTGTCGGCGTCGGGCAGGGGCGGCGGGAAGTGCATGTCGAGCCCTTCCAGCGTTTCGACGATGGTGCGCGACACGACCAGATCGCGGTACCACTTGCGATCGGCCGGGACGATGTACCACGGCGCCCAGGGGGTGCTGCACTTGCTCAGGGCATCTTCGTAGGCGCGCACATAGTCGTCCCAGTACTCCCGCTCTTTGACGTCGCCGGCCGAGAATTTCCAGTTCTTCTTCGGATCGGCCAGGCGGTCCTGGAAGCGCTCCTTCTGTTCCTCCTTTGAGATGTGGAGGAAGAATTTCAGGATCGTCGTGCCGCTTTCGGCCAGCATCTTTTCAAAATCGTTGATCTGGTCGTAGCGGGGCTTCCACACCGGCTCGGGCACCAGGTTGTGGACGCGGACGACGAGCACATCCTCGTAGTGGGAGCGGTTAAAGATGCCGATGTAGCCCTTCTTGGGGGTCACTTTGTGGACGCGCCACAGGTAGTCATGGGCCAGCTCTTCGGGGGTGGGCACCTTGAAGCTGGCGACGTAACAGCCCTGGGGGTTGACGCCGTGCATCACCTTCTCGATGACGCCGTCCTTGCCGCCGGCGTCGAGGGCCTGAAAGACGACCAGCAGGGCGTGTTTGTCTTCGGCCCACAGGACCTCCTGGAGCTCGGCCAGGCGCTCGACGTAGCGTTCGGTCTCGTCTTTGGCCTCGTCCTTGTCGTCGTACTTGCCATGGTCGTCGGGATCATAGTCGGCCAGGCGGACCTTGGTACCGGGTTTCACGCGAATTGATTTGGGCATGGTTAGGTCTCCTTGTCAATTTTGTGCTTTGTCGCCTTGGGCCAGCGCCGCCTGGATGGCGGCCAGGTTATCGGCCACCGGCGCGCGGTCGTTGTACAGGCCCGAGCCGACGATGAGACAGGTGGCGCCGGCGGCGGCGACCTCGGCGACGTTGTGGGCCTTGATGCCGCCGTCGACCTGGAGCTCGACCCCGGTCAGGCCGCGCTGGTCCAGGACGCGGCGCAGGCGGGCGATCTTGGCCGTGCTGGCGGGGATATAGTCCTGGGCGCCGAAACCGGGGTCGACCGACATGACGAGTGCCAGGTCCACCTCGGGCAGGATGTCGTCGAGGAGATCCAGGGGCGTGTCAGGGTTGAGGGCGACGCCGGCCCGGCAGCCCAGCTCTTTGATCTGCCGGACGGTGCGGCGCAGGTCGGGCGCGGCCTCGACGTGGACGGTCATCAGGTCGGCGCCGGCCCGGGCAAAGGCGGGGATGAGCCGTTCGGGCTGCTCGATCATGAGGTGGACGTCGAGGGTGCCGGCGACGATCGGCCGCAGGGCGCGGACGACGAGCGGGCCGACGGTCAGGTTGGGGACGAAATGGCCGTCCATGACGTCGACCTGGATCCAGTCGATGCCGGCGGCCTGCGCCTCGCGGACCTGGTCGCCCAGGCGGCTGAAATCGGCGGATAGGATCGATGCGGCGATTGTGACGGGCATCTTTAACCTGCTTCGACCTGCGTCCGGTTGAGAACGCGCACGCCGGCGGGGCCGGCGGCTATGACGGTGGTGGCCACGTCGAGAAAGAGCCCGTGGTCTACGATGCCGGGCCGGTCGGCCAGGGTGCGGGCCAGGGCGTACGGGTCGGCGATGCCGCCGGGGAACCAGCAGCGGGCCAGGTAGTTGCCGTTGTCGGTGACGGCCGGCGAGCCGTCGGCCTCCTCCCACAGCTCAGCGCGGCCGGAGGTGCTGTCCAGCCAGGCCACCTGGGCGAGCGCGGCAAAGGGCACGATCTCGACCGGCATTGGGCCTCGGGTGCCCAGCCGGTCGACCAGCTTGGCCTCGTCGACCAGGACCAGGAAGCGGTCGGCGTGGGCGACGACGATCTTTTCTCGGAGGAGGCAGCGACCCAGGCCCTTGATCAGGTTGAGGCTGGGGTCCACCTCGTCGGCGCCGTCGACGGCCAGGTCCAGGCGGCGATGCTCGTCGAGGGTGGTGAGCGGGACGCCCTGGCAGCGGGCTCGATCGGCGGTGGCCTCGGAGGTGGGCACGCCCACGATGTCGCGCAGCTCGCCTGCCCGCAGCCGCTCGCCGAGCAGGTCGACGAAATGGCCGGCGGTGGTGCCCGAGCCAAGGCCCAGGACCATGCCGCTGCGAACGTAGGCCAGCGCGTAGCTGGCGGATTGGAGCTTCAGGTTCATGGGCTGGATCAGTTCATTGGGGGCATGGAAGTCCGTCTTATGTATGCTCGGCCTCTTCCAGGACTTGATGAATAGCCCTTCTGACGCCCTCCTTGCCAATACCTACCGCATTGATCAGCTCTATGTATTTCCCCGATGTGGCAAAACCGGTTAGTCCCACTCGCTTCATTCGAATTGGATCGTTCTCTACCAGCATTTCGGCCACTGCTGACCCCAAACCACCATTGATATTGTGATCCTCGACTGTTACCACAGCTCTTGTCTTGCGGGCTGAGGCCAGCAGAGTTTCAGTGTCCAACGGCCTCAGCGTATGGCAATCGATAACCTCAATAGAGGACTCTGAAGCCAATTCCTCGGCCCATTGGAGGCAAAAACCCACATGCGGGCCGCAGGCGATGACTGTCACATCACTGCCCTGGCGCATGACGTTTGCCTTGCCGATCGTAAATGGAGTTTGGAGGTCAGTGAAAACGGGAAGCGGTTCCCTATAGAGACGCAGATAGACGGGTGCCGGATAGTCAGCTGCAGCCGACGCGGCCTTAAGAACTTGATTGGCATCGGCAACGACCACGACAGCTATGTTCGGAATAGCCCGGATCATTGCCAGGTCTTCGAGGGCGTGGGCAGAAGGGCCGTCTTGGGCATTAGATACACCGCCGTGCGAACCAACGATTTTTACATTCACCTTATTGTGGCCGACACTTTGCCTAATGTGATCCATGGCCCGCCCAAGAAAAGAGCCGAAAGTCACTGCAAACGGGATATAGCCCATGATGGCGAGCCCAGCGCTAACCCCGATCATATCTGCTTCCGCAACGCCGCAATTAAAATAGCGCTCTGGATAGGCATCCCAGAACTTTTTCAGGTTCACGCTTCCGCCAAGATCAGCCGTCACTACAACCACCTTTGGATTCCTCTTAGCCACCTCAAGAAAAGCTTCTCCAAAGGCATAACGAATAGCTACATGCTTCCCTTGGGGGTAATACCCTGCATCCTCCATTTCATGGCTCCTTTTGAATTCGTATATCAGCCCGATTTTAATCGATTGTAACCGGGCAACCATGTTTCATCTGTGTGCTGAGAGACAGGTTCGCACAGATCACCCATTGCCTTTAGGAAAAGCTCATCGGTAATTAGGCCGTGATGCCAGTGGTAATCGCCTTCCATGAAGGATACACCTTTGCCCGTTACCGAATGGGAGATGATGGCAAAAGGGCCTGTGGCAGCTATGGCCTGACTAAATGCAGCGAGGATCTGAAACATGTCGTTTCCATCGATTTCAGCAGTTTCCCAGTGAAATGCTTGATACTTGGCTGCTAGTGGGTCGAGGGAGGGCATGATGATGTGAGTTGGTCCATTGATCTGATTTCCGTTCTTGTCTATGATCGCAATCAGGTTGTTAAGCCTGTGTTTAGGAGCGAACATAATGGCTTCCCAAGTGGATCCTTCTTGTTGTTCACCATCACTCATCATGACGAATACGCGATTGTTTTTTTTCTGGAGCTTGAGTCCCAAAGCAATACCAACGCTGACGGGTAACCCTTGCCCTAGAGATCCGGAAGAGATCTCGATGCCTGGGAAGGTGCCCCTTTTGGCATGTCCCTCAAGCAGCGTGCCCAGCTGCCTGAGACCGTCTAGTTTCTCTACCGGATAGTAGCCAGCTAGAGCCAGGCAAGCATACAACCCTGGTACAGCATGCCCATTTGACAAAAGGAAGTAATCCCGGCCCTCCCAGGCTGGATTAGCAGGATCGTGTCTCAGGATTCCACCAAAATACAGCGCGGTCAATACGTCGACTATGGACAAGGAGCTTCCCGGATGGCCTGATTGCGCAATATGAAGAGATTTGATGGTTTCTACCCTGATCCTGCGTGCCATTTCCTGCAATTCGCTGATTGATTTGCTCATGTTGTCATCCTTCTGAATTTCTTGGTCATTTCAATTCACCTGCTGGATAGTGTTATTGTGCCTCCCACGGGTGTGAGTGTTTCCACAGATCGTCGAACCATGTCGTGAACATTGTGAATAGCAAGCGTTCCGACGGCAATCCGTCTGACTTCGACACTCGAACCATGGATGCTTCATGGCCCAGATAATCCCAGACCTGCATGCCGCGCCAGGATGTCATGCCCAGTGGATAGATACCGACTGCCCCAATTTCCTGATTGATCAAGATTCCTTTGAAGACGGGTTCAAAGGAATATACTCTCATATCCAGGTGTATCTGGGGAATTGTCAGGACTCTGCCAAGCTCTCTTAGAATGCTACCTGACCAGTTATTCTGCTGATTCAGGAACCTTGTTTTAAGTTCTTTGACATATACGCGGTCAGAATTCGAATCCGCCAGGTAGGGCACGAGCCAGTCAACGCTGGTATCGCGGACTAGAACGCGAATGGTGACCTCTTCGAGTTTCCCCTTGGGCTGGGCTGCCATACCCCTTACCGCTTCAAGACACACTGGCAGAAACGTCTCTGTGCTGAAGGCCAGAATGTCCAGGTGTACATTGGGTTGAGCTGACAGTATCCAGTTGACAAGATCGGGGGCAGCGGCACTGACGCTGTTCCACTCTTGCGAATATGTACCACCCTCATTCACCATTCGAAACAGCGTGTCACGGCTCAATATCCATTCCTGCAAATGGGCATGACGGATCTTATCAAGGACTTGTGGCACCTGCCCCTCCATTTCAGCCTCGCGTTCCAAGAGCGTCACCTGGAATACGACCCATACAAGTACCACCAGCATAAGGACTGGTATCGTCTCCGGGTGGCTTGAAACGTTCTTCTCGATTATATTGTAGAATACATCTGAAAAGGTTATTAGCACACCAAAAGTAAACACGATGAGGGTCAGAATCGAGACTTCCCAATTCCTCGCCTGGCGATTTCTTAGTCCTTGAATGAGCTTCTGAATGCGGGGCTGTGATCTTCGTGAGTCCGACATGCTATCCCTGCCTAGCGGTCCAGTTATTCGACATCCGAAGACGACTCAAGGAATTCCTGCACTTCATCAAAGTTGGGAAGTCCTCGATTGCCAAGTTTTGCGCACTTGAGGGCCGCCACTGCATTCGCAAAACGGACTGATTTTTCAAAGCCCCAACCCTCAAGTAGTCCGTACAGTAATCCGCCGCTAAAAGTGTCGCCCGCGCCATTCGTATCCACCATTTTCACGGGGAAGCTTGGTTGCCGGAACATCCCATCCTTCGAGATACCGATTGACCCCCTGCTGCCGAAAGTCAAGACAACCCATTGAGCCCCCATCGCAAGCAGGCTCTTACCAACCTTCTGAGGCGATGCGCCGGGGAGAAACTTGCTAGCAAACACGGAGGGAGCGATCACAACATCTACGAGGGGTATCAATTGGTCAATCCCTGGCTTGACATTACCTGCGTCTAGAACAACCCGACAGCCGATCTCCCGTGCCAGCTTAGCAGCAGCAAGAGCGGTCTCAAACTCACGGCCGTCGAGGTGCAGAATCCGTGCTTGCTGCAATCGCTCCTGGGCTTCCGGGCTCCACTGCAAATCCTTCAGGCGGCCTCGCCAGTAGGCAACTGTCCTGTTTCCGGTCTTCTCATCGATCCAAACGTGGCTGTAACGGGACTCTTGTCCGCTTTCTGCCTCAGCTGCCCCGAACTCAACCTTCTCTTTCTGTAGCATATCTCGGATCAAAACTGCGCGCTGGTCATCACCAACTTTGGCAATCAAGCCCGTCCATTTGCCTAATCTGGAAAGGGTTATCATCGCCCTCGCCACAGGACCACCAACCTGCTGAAGACCTACGAGGACCTCTGTCTTTGTGTTAGCTCTAGGATAGGTGGGCAATACGACCAGATAGTCCACCATAACCCAGCCAAGTCCTATCACATCTACAGTCTGGTTCATGGCTAGGTGCTGTGCTCTAGTCGGGCAGTAACTCCCATGCCACCGCCACAGCCATGCGCGAGAGTTACCTCTTGATTGTGTTTCAATTGCCTCACGCTACCGCGGCCCGGACGGCGGCCAGTTGGCCAGCGGAGCCAAGCTTTTCGTTCTTGTGGGCGATGAACTTGGCATACTCGCCGACAAAGATCTTGCCCGGCCCACGAAAG
>JAFGOG010000221.1 GCA_016926595.1 Anaerolineae bacterium | reverse complement strand
GCGCTCCATGGTCCCCTGGGACCGCTCACGCAAGAACGCGACGCAGGCCAGGAGGAACACAAAGAACATGCCCAGCAGGGCGATGTACACCGGCGCAATATAGTCCACCGTATCGAATTCCGGCCCCCCGTAGAGGTAGGTGGGTTCCACCTTGACGGGCTGCAGCGGAACCCCGGCCGCCGCGGCTCCTGCGCCCAGTCCCGCACCGGCCAGGCTGGCTAGTGCCCTCGTTGCCGCCTGGACAACTTGGGCGGTGATTGCCAGGCTGCGCGTCGGATTCGAGCCTTCCAGGCGCAGATCGAGAACGGCCTGTCGCGATTGGACGAACTCGCTCGTGAAATCCTCCGGGAAGACGATCGCCGCCTGGACGGACCCGTCGCGCAAGCGGTCCTCAATTGCATCCCCTGGCAGCTCGACGATGTCCAGGACGTCACTCGCAGCCAGTTCCTCTACAATGAGCTCTCCCAGGCTGATGGACCCCGTCAACGGGGACGTGATCCCCTGATCCTCGTTGACGACACCCATGGGCACCGTCGCCGGGTCCGCCCGAAAGAGGATCGCACCCAGTGTCAGGATGAGTATCGGCGCCAAGAACAGCAGGGCCACCGTGCGCCGGTCCCGCACAACCTGCCGCACTACGCGCCGGGCGATCATAACGACACGCTTCCCGCTCATTGGGCACCTCCTGTCGCATTGGCCGAGATAAACCGCAGAAAAGCTTCCTCCAGCGTGGCTGTGCCCTGCGTGCGGCGCAGATCCGAGGCTGAGCCTTCGGCCAGGAGCCGGCCCTGGCGCAGAAAGCCCAGCCGGTCACACCGCTCGGCTTCCTCCATCACGTGGCTAGAGATGACCAGCGTCACCCCACTGTCGGCCAGACGACGGAAGTAGGACCAAAAGGTGGCGCGCAGTTGGGGATCGACGCCCACCGTCGGCTCGTCAAGGAGCAGCAGGTCAGGCCGGTGGACCAGGGCGCAGGCGAGGGAGGCGCGCTGCCGCATCCCGCCCGAAAGGGTGCTGACCGCACTGCCGGCCCGATCTGCCAGATCCACAAGTTCAATGACTTCTTCGATCCCAGCCCGATCATACCGGCCACTCATCTCCGCAAAGAAGGCCACGTTTTCGCGGACGGTCAGCTCTTCATAGAGGGCGCTTGCCTGCGTCATGTAGCCGACCTGGCCCAGGATTGCCTTGTTGGGCATCGTTTCGCCCAGCAGCCGGACGCTGCCTGAGGTGGGGCGCAGCAGGCCGATGAACAGGCGGATGAGTGTCGTCTTCCCCGAGCCATTCGGCCCGAGCAGCCCATAGATCTCGCCTTGGCGGATCGAGAGGCTCACGCCGTTGACGGCGTGGATCGGACCAAAGTGCTTGTGTACATCAAGGGCATCTATCACAGGGTCTGGTGTCATGATTGACTCCTTCGACAATGGGTTCCGGACTCGTCAACGCGAGAACCGGGCTTTTCTTAGCGGGGCGCATCAACGCCAGCCGGCGGCGGGATGTCATGTGCTGGCAGCTCCTTCGACGTCTCGGGCCGGTGGTCTCAGCACGCCGTGCAAAAAGAGATCCGCCAGCGCCTCCGCCCAGTCGATGCCGGCCATTTGGGGTACCCGATCCGGCGTGGCGACGCGCTGAGTCAGCATGAAGCCTATAACCAGGCTGTGCAGTGTCCGGACGAACACTACAAAGGGGACATCCCGCAGCCGCCCCTGACCACTCCCGGCATCCAGCGCCACCAGCCGCTGGTACCACTTCTGACCCCAGGGCAGCACATCGGGCAGAAAAGCAGCCAGCGCCACGCCATCGCGTTCCTGGGCGTCGATCAGGGCGAGTTGCAGATACTCCTGGTGGTCGGTGACAAAGGCGAGGGCCGCTCGAAACAACTGGCGCACTAGGTCTTCCGCAGAATCGGCCTCTATCTTGTCCCAGAGGGCGAACACCTCGTCATAGGGCGCGGCATTCTGCAGCACGGCCGTGAAGAGCTCGTCTTTGCCGGAGTAATGATTATAGATCGCGCCCGGGGTGATGCCCACCTGGCGAGCGATCTGGCGCATCGGCGTGGCGGTAAAGCCCTGGCTCAGAAATAGCCTCTGGGCCGCGGCCAGGATCTCTTGGCGGGTCTGCTCTCCCTTGGCGATCTGCGGCTCTTCCACGACTGCCTCCTATATAAATGAACGTTCAGTCACATTATCGCACATAGTGACGACATTGTCAAGTAAGGTGCGCCGAGAGACGCGGAGTGACTCAATCTCCCACACGCGGATCCGAGGAGAAGAGGACTTTTACCCTCTTTATTGCGATGATACTGGTCGGAAGTACTGGTGCCACGCCCGATTACACCAGGGCCTTGGGCAGAGAGTCCTGTGCCAGTCGGCCAGGACAGGTGTGTCACCCTGACCAGCGGGTGAGGATCGTCTCGCGTTGGAAGAGCTTGACGCCGATCCAGAGGACGATGGCATCTATCACCAGGGTGATGCCCACGCCGGCCAGAAAAGTGACCGGGTTGATGCTGACCCAGCCGGCGAACTGGACGCCATACAGGGCCAGGATGGGCAACATGACCAGTGAGCCAAGCTGCTCGGCGGC
>JAFGOG010000220.1 GCA_016926595.1 Anaerolineae bacterium | reverse complement strand
CCAGTCGTCATCGGGCGGCAGGCCGGTCAGCACCGGGTCGACCTCGATGGGATAGGCGGCGCCGGTGTCGTCGACGACGAGCGACAGCATAGCCCCGTCCAATGACAGCCAGGCGGGCAGCGCCCGGCCGGCGGCGTCGACCACCGACAGGCCGCTGTAGCGCAGCGCCGGCTTGCCGTCGCCGTCCTGGAACTCGACCACGGCTCCCGCTGGATCCAACTGCGGGACCAAATCACCACGCAGCGCCAGGTCCATCTGGAGCGCCCCTTCGCCCGCTGGCGGCGACAACAGGCTAAAGCCCTGCCTCAGCCCGTTTTCGTCGTTGCGGTACCACTCGACCACCTGATCGCGCCGGTACTCGATCCGGTTCTCCGTGGCTTCCAGCGTAGCCGGCGATGGAGCGGCGAGCGCCCCGGCCCGCCCCCAGGCGGCCAGTGCCATCTCCAGGCGCCAGGGCGGGATACTGGTCTCCTCTGTCCAGGTGCGCGGAATGACGATCGGGCCGTCTGGGCTAAAGTAGGTGCGCAGGTTGTGCGCCCGGTTGGGGGCCTGGTAAGCGGCCGGCAGATCGGCGAGATAGGTTTGATCCTGCCAGGTGACATAGTACTCCGAGGTGCGGATCGTCTCCTGGACAGTGGACCACCAATCTGGAGAGATCCCCGGGGTTATCGTTGCTGTTTCCACAACCGGTGCATTTGCCGGTGGGTGAGCAAGTTTCGCCGCCTGAGCGGAGATGGGCTGACCAACCGTCCCGACTGCCAGCGCCAGGAGCAACCCTACGATCGACACGACCGAGAGAACCTTTTGCCCTTTCATCAGAGACCTCCTTTATGTGCGAAACGGCGATAGGGTTTCTGACGGATGCGCAGGCAGTGTCGAGTGCAAGTCGGTGGTTTTTGGGCCGGATACGCCGTCGTATCCGCTTCGTGGTGAGCTCTGTGGAGCGTCTAAGCCCGATCACCAATTCCCAGTATATCATAATCCAGACAAAAGTCAACCTCCAATTTCCAACACCTGTGGTGAGCGCAGCGAATCCATCCAACCTCCAACCTCTAACTTCCAACTTCCAATCTTCCAGACGAATTGACATCTCCCCTATTGTCAGGTATAGTGGCGGACAATGGAGGGTGAGATGATCTTCGACACGGTGATCGCCAACGGGATGCTGGTCACGGCCGAGGCGACGCTGCACGCCGACCTGGGCATCCTCGACGGCCGGATCGCGGCAGTCGGCCCGGATCTGCCCGGCCGGGAGAGGATAGACGCGGCGGGGATGCTGGTCCTGCCCGGCGCGGTCGACGAGCACGTCCACCTCCAGATGCCGGTCGGCGAGTTCGCCTCTAGTGACGATTTCTACACCGGCACGGTCGCCGCTGCCTGTGGCGGGACGACGACGGTGATCGACTTTGTCGAGCCCAAGCCGGGCCAGCCACTCGTCGAGGCGCTGGCAGCCCGCCGGGCCGAGGCCGATGGCAAAGTGGCCGTGGATTATGGGCTGCACATGACCCTGTCCCGCGCCGACGACGCCACACTGTCCCAAATCCCCGACTCGATAGCAGCCGGCGCGGCCAGCTTCAAGCTGTACATGGCCTATCAGGGCTTGCGGCTGGACGATGGCGAGCTGCTGCGGGCGCTGGCAGCGCTGGGCCGGGCCGGCGGGCGGGTGCTGGTCCACGCCGAGAACCACCACGCCATTGCCTACCTGGCCGCGCAGGCGCTGGCCGGGGGGCGCACCGGCCCCGAAAACCACCCCCTCACCCGCCCAGATTTTATGGAGGCCGAGGCGATTGGCCGCCTGCTGGCGCTGGCCCGTGTTGTCGATGCGCCGCTGACGGTGGCCCACCTGTCGTGTGCAGTTGGGCTGGAGGCAGTGCGCGCCGCCCGCGGCCGGGGCCAGGTGGTGTGGGTTGAAACCTGCTCTCAGTACCTGCTGCTGGACGAGGCCGAATACGGCCGGCCCGGGTTTGAAGCGGCCAAGTTCGTCATGTCCCCGCCGCCGCGCACCGAGCGCGACCGGGCGGCGCTGTGGGCCGGGCTGGCGGCGGGCGAGGTGGACACCGTCGCCACCGACCACTGCCCCTTTTTCTTTGCCACGCAAAAGACGCGTGGGCGGCATGACTTTACGCGCATCCCCGGCGGCGCGCCGGGGATCGAGACCCGCCTGGCCCTCCTCTACACCCACGGCGTGCGAGCTGGCCGCCTGACGCTCGAGCGGTGGGTGGCTGTCTGCTGCACCGAGCCGGCTCGGCGCTTTGGCCTAGCCCCGCGCAAAGGCACGCTGGCCGTGGGCGCCGACGCCGATGTGGTGATCTTTGATCCTGAGCGCCAGGTCACCTTGGCCGCCGAGTCGCTGCACCACAATGTGGACTATACCCCTTACGAAGGGTGGACCGTGACCGGTTATCCGGTGACGGTCCTATCGCGGGGAGAGGCGATCGTACGTGACGGCCGGTTTATCGCACGCCCAGGCCGGGGACAATGCCTGCGCACCATCCCTCTTTTGCTTTAATTGCCGCTTACTTTGACATCTATCCCGATATGCCGTACAATATGGCGTCTAGAAAACCTTGCTTTTAGCCTCCACATGAGGTTTAAGGGCTGTATGGAGGAACCCGATGACAATGTTCAAGAGCGACAAGCTGCGCAACGTCGCCTTGCTGGGTCACAGCGGTTGTGGCAAGACCACCCTGGTTGAGGCGATGCTGTTCAACACCGGGGCGGTCAACCGCTTGGGCCGCGTCGACGACGGCACGTCAGTTTCCGACTGGGACGACGAAGAGCGCCGTCGCAAGATGTCGATCAACCTGTCGATCATCCCTTGTGAGTGGCAGGACCACAAGCTGAACACACTGGACGCGCCCGGCTACATGGACTTTGTAGGCGAGGTAGTCAGCGCCATCCGGGTGGCCGATGGCATAGTGGTCGTCATCGATTCGGTCAGCGGTGTCGAGGTAGGCACCGAGCAGGTCTGGCACTATGCCAGCGAGCGCAAACTGCCCAAACTGGTCTTTGTCAACAAGATGGAGCGCGACAACGCAGACTATGCCGGCGTCGCCCGCCAGGTGGCGGCCAAGTTTGGCGTGGCGGCTGTCCCAATCCAGGTGCCGATCGGCAACCATGCCGACTTGAAGGGCGTGGTCGACCTCCTGACCCAGAAAGCCTACCTGGGGGCAACGGCCGCCGAAGCCCCGGTGCCGGCCGACATGGCCGATGCGGTAGCCGAGGCGCGGACGGCCCTCATCGAAGCGGCGGCTGAGGGCGAAGATGCTCTTATGGAAAAGTATTTCGAAACCGAGACCCTGACCGAAGCAGAGATCATGCGCGGCC
Organism: Anaerolineae bacterium; assembly: GCA_016926595.1. The sequence continues at coordinate 9,099 of JAFGOG010000220.1, read as the reverse complement.
TCGGGAGCCGGATAGCTCAGGGAACGTTGGTGCCGGTGCTGGTTGGATCGGCGGCGATGAATGTCGGCGTCGTGCCGTTGATGCAGGCCATCATCCGCCTGTTGCCGTCGCCGGTCGACGCCGGCCCCTACCCGGCCGCCAACCCGGCGACCGGGGCCCAGGTCAAGCTCCAGGTTGACCCTTCAGCGTCCCTCGTGGCCCTGGTGTTCAAGACGATAGCCGACCCCTACGTGGGCAAGATGTCCTACCTGCGCGTTTATTCTGGCACACTCGAGTCCGATTCCCGGGTGAGGCGCAGCCGCGATGACGGCGAAGAGCGGATCGGCCAGGTCTACACCGTTCGGGGTAAAGAGCAGATCCCTGTGACCAGGGTGCCGGCCGGCGACATTGGCGTGGTGACCAAGCTGAGCGAGACCCAGACCGGTGACACCATGTATGACATTGGAGCGCCGGTGCGGCTCGATCCGCCGTCCTATCCCAATCCCCTCTTCTCAGTGGCCGTCAGCCCCAGGACCAAGGCCGATGCGGCCAAGATCAGTCCAACGCTGAACCGCATGGCCGAACAGGACCCGACGCTTTCGTGGCGCCAGGACCCGATCACTCACGAGGCGATCATGTCGGGCATGGGTGATACTCACATCAACGTCGCCATACGGCGTATGGAAGAAACCTTTGGCCTGAGCCTGGATACGGCCGTGCCACGGGTGCCATACCGCGAGACGATCACCCGCCCGGCCAGGGAACAGTACCGCCACAAGAAGCAGACGGGCGGCGCCGGGCAGTTCGCCGAAGTGCACCTGAGGATCGAGCCGTTGGAGCGCGATGCCGGCTTTGAGTTCGCCTGGGAAGTGGTCGGCATGAACGTTTCCAAGAGCTTCGGCCCATCGATCGAAAAAGGGGTCAAGTCGGTCATGGAGCAAGGGGTGATCGCCGGTTACCCGGTCGTGGACGTCAAAGCGGCGGTGTACGACGGCAAGGAACACCCCGTTGACTCTAAAGATATCGCCTTCCAGATCGCTGGTCGCGAAGTGTTCAAGCTGGCAGTCAAGGCCGCCGGACCGGTGATATTGGAGCCGATCTACAAGTTCACCATCACCGTGCCCGAGGAGTATATGGGCGATGTGCTGAGCGACCTGAACACCCGCCGCGCCCAGGTGCTGGGCATGGACCAGGCCGCAGGCAACAGCTTTGTCACGGCGCTGGCCCCGCTGGCCGAGATGCAGCGCTACGTGACCAATCTGCGCTCGTTCACCCAAGGGCGGGGTGTGTTCAGCATGGAATACTCCCACTACCAGGAGGTGCCTGCCCACCTGGTCGAGCAGATCATCGCCGCCTCCAAGCGGGAGGACGAAGAAAAATAGCGCCCAGTGCGTGATGGATCGATGCGTATAGGGGTGGGACCGCCCCTATACGCATCTTTTTTGTCTATTGCTGGCTTGCCTCAGCCTCTTCCTCGGTGGAGGGCTCTTCGCCGTGCCCACCGGTCAGGCGGCCCAACAGGCGGAATAGGCGATGGGCCAGCGTAGGGGCTCCGCCTAGCTTGCTCAACTGGCGAGCTATGGCCTTTTCATTCCCCTGGTCGCCCAGTTCCTGAAAGATAGCGAGCGCCTGCTGGTAAGCTTCGGTCGCCTTTTCAGTCTCATCCTGCCGGGCATACATCATCCCCAGATTGCCGAGGGTCATTCCTTGACCGGATCGATCCTGGAGGGCCATGCGGATGGTCAAGGCCTCTTCCAGGAAACGCTGGGCGTTCTCCCCGTCCTCCATCTGGACGCAGACTACGCCCATGTCGTTCAGCACGGCGCTTTCGTTGTCCCGGTCACCGGCCTCGGCGTACAGCTCCCTGGCCCGGGTCAACGCTTCCAGCGCCTCTTCATACTCCCCGGCGCGATAGCCGTCTAAACCCTTGTCATATAGCCTCTTGGCTTCTTCTATGTTTGCCACAGCTCCTCCTGGTATCTTCTGTTCTAGCCTATGGCCATAGCCTCGTCGGCAGTCCCTGGCAGAGGCACCCGCAAAATCACCTGTGTCCCGGTTTCAGGCTTTTCGATCTTGGATCTGATCTCCAGGGTGCCGTCGATCAACTCGGCCCGTTCCCGCATGCTCAGCATGCCGATGCTGCCTCTCCGGTCATATTCTCGGTTCACCCGCTCTACGTCAAACCCTTTGCCGTTGTCTTCGACCATCACCTGTAGCCAGCCCTTTTCGCCTGACAGGCGCAGCCATACATCCTTCGGGCTGGCGTGTTTTTTGGCATTGGTGACCGCTTCCTGGACGATTACGAAAACGGTCCGGGCGACTGAGGCGTCCAGTTCGGGCAGGGAGACCGGGGCCTCCAAATGTACCTGAAAGCCCTCGCTCTCCTCCAGTTGCTGCACGTAGGCTTCCAAAGCCGGTACCAACCCCTTTGTTTCGAGAATGAGTGGCCGCAGCTCAAACAACGCCAGCCGCGCTTGCTGAGTGGCCTGGCGGGTCAAATCGCGAAGAGCTTCCAGCTCCGACCTGGCTGCCTCTGGTTTGAATTCCAGCAGCCGCTCCATGTGATCGATGCCCATGGTGATCGCTGACAGAAACTGGACTGTACCATCGTGCAGGTTGCGCGCCACTTGGCGCCGCACATCCTCCTGGACCTGTATGATCCGGTCGCGCTCTTCTCTCAAACTTTGGTACAACCTCGCGTTCTCGATGGCCACGGCTGCCTGGTTGGCAGTGGTGATCACAAGCCCAAGATCTTCCGAGTCAAAGCCTTGCTCGCTGCGCTTGTTCAGCACTTCCAGCACGCCGATCGTCTTGTTTCGGATCTTGAGCGGCACGCACACCACCGACCGGGTGGGAAACCCGGTTTGCGCATCCACCAGAGGGTTGAAACGGGGATCGCTATTCACGTCGTTGACGACCACTGGCACGCCATGGGTGGCCACCCAGCCGGCGATCCCTTCCTGTAAGGGCGTGTGCTGCTTGCGCAAAAGCTCGCCCAGTTGGCCGTGGGCGTATTCGGAAACTAGCTCGCCGCTCTCTTCGTCGATCAGCATCAAGGCCGAGGCGCTGGCATCGAGGACCGCCGAGGCCAATTGCATGGTATCGTCTAGGACCTTGCCCAAGTCAAAGGTTGAAGCCATCGATTGGGCCACCTGGTAGAACAGCGTCAACTGGCTCAGCCGAGCCTTGGTCAGGATCAGGTCCCCGGCCACGCTCATCAGCCCTCCGATCGCCCGCAGAAAAGATCGCAACAGTTCGCGGTGTTCGCCCGTTGGGACCTGCCCTTCGGTAAAGGCCAGCGACGCCGCACCAGTCACCTCCTGCTCGTCTGACAGCAGCGAGTACAGGATCGCCTGGCCGGTTCCCTTGACTGGGATGCAGGCCGACAGGATCTCCTCCCCTTTGGCCAACACCCACGGGCCAGAGGTGATCCGCCGTTCGACATTGGCTTCCCATTGATCGACGTGGGCCACGATTGCTGCGGGCAGATCGCCCCGCCGCACGCGCACTGGCGGGCGAGCCGCGTAAAAGAGAGAGCCGCCAGCGGCGCCCAAGTCCCTGATGAGGATCGACAATGCTTCAGATGCCAACCCTACTGGCTCCCGGCGCGACAGAAGGTTGACGACGTTGTCGACAAACGAGCGGTTGGCGATCAGATGGGGCAGGTTTGTCCTTCCCTGCACTCCTTTCCTCCCTGCTTGTATTGCCTCCTGGTGTCCCGCTTGCTCACAGAGTGATGTCCAACAGGGTTTCGGCGATCTGGCGCAAGCTGTCGGCCTTCATCGAGCTGAGCAACAGGGCGATGCGTAGGTAGAGGGCGTTGGTGGGCTTGAGCACAAACTCGCGCACGTCGGGAGGAAGCTCGCTCAGGCGATCCGTCGTCTGGAGCCTTACCTCGGCCTGGTCGGGGGCATAGGCCTGGTCTTCGTAAAAGTCAACCAGCGATTTGCCACACCGTTCGGCGGCGACCTCCAGCTCGCCCAGCGGAATATCGCGTTCTCCCCGTTCGTACCTGCCGACGATCCCCGCCGAGCGGCCGAGCAACTGGCCCATCTCCTTTTGCGTCAGTCCTCCAGCGCGGCGGCACTGGCGGAACTGCACGGCCAGGATTTTGCGGCGGAGTAGCATCGCCTGCCGGAGTGTCGCGGCGTCTTCCTCTGGCTCATCCGGTGGGATACTGCTGTCGTCCCATAGATTGTCTAGTGGTACCTTGAACAGGCGAGTCAACACCTCGAGCTGGGACAGCGACAGCCCCCAGCGCCCCTGCTCGTACTGGCCAAAGGCAAAGGAGCTGCAGCCGAGCAGTTCGGCACATTCTCGCCGGCTCTTGCCTGCCTTGAGGCGGGCACGCTTCACCAGGGTACCGATGATCCTGTTGCGGATGGCTATGGCCTGCATAGAGTCTTGCATGGACTTACCTCCAAATATCAAGAGGCCGAATCAAAATCAATTGTGCCTATTATAGCACAACCATCGTTTCTGGACAATATTCGCCACTGGACATTCTACCTGAATTGGGTTATACTGTGAGTTGTTGACATCCAACCTGCGAGGTAGACCATGATCGATCCAAATTTCCCTGGTAAAGGCCAGGTGGCCGTGTTGCACGCCCAGCCGGAAACGGTGCTGGACGATTACTGCCGCCTGCTCAAGCTGGCTAACTATGAAGCGTCTCTGCCGAAAGACAGAGAGACGCTCCTCAAGATCAACATCTCCTGGCAGCAGTGGTACCCGGCCTGCTCCACTGCTCCCTGGCAACTGGAGGGCGTCGTCCGCGCATTGCTGGAGGACGGCTACCGCAACCTGATCGCCGCCCATAATCGGACGGTGGTCGTCAACGCCTACGTCGGTGAGCGCAACAACAAGCACAAATTGGTGACCGACAAATATGGACTGCGCAACGTCCACCTCTACGAGCCAGAGGTGGAGTGGGTCTACTATGAGCCCAAAGTGCCGATGCTGGTCTTGGACAAGGTCTACCCCGACGGCATCAAGATCCCGGCCCTGTTCATGGACAAGAACATCATCCAATTACCCACTGTCAAGACCCACGTCTTTACCACTATCACCGGCGCCATGAAAAACGCATTCGGCGGCCTGCTCTCCGAACGGCGCCACTGGACCCACTCGGTGATCCACGAAACTGTGGTCGACTTGCTCGCCATCCAACAGGAGATCCATACCGGCCTTTTCGCCGTGATGGACGGCACCTTTGTGGGGGATGGGCCCGGTCCGCGAGCGATGTGGGTGCACGAGAAGGATCTGATCCTGGCCTCGTCCGATCAGGTGGCTATCGATGCGGTGTCAGCCTACTTGCAGGGGTTCAACCCGCTGGACCTGCAATTCATCCGCTTGGCCCACGACCGGGGGTTGGGTATCGGCGATATCAAGCAGATCCAGGTCCTGGGCGATCTGGACCTGGACCAACTGCGCTGGCGCGCCCGCACCGGCGAGACCTTTGCCAGCCGCGGGCAAAAGATGATCTACCACGGCGCCCTCAAACCCTTTGAGAGCCTTTTGCTGCGAACGCCGATCGCTCCCTGGTCTTACATCGCTTCACAGGGCTATTTCGACTATTTCTGGTACCCCTTTGTCGGCAACAAGCGGGTTGAGGAGGCGCTCCAAACCAAGTGGGGCCGCCTCTTTGCCGAATATGGCAACATCCCGGCCTTTACCAGGCCGGTCTATGAGCCCAGGTCTGCCGCCACCGTGGGGCTGCTCGGCGCGGCGGCCTCTGCCCTGGCCTTGTGGTGGCTGGTGAGCAGAGGGAAAAAGAAAAGCTGACGGTGCAGCGATGCGCCTAGATCTGCACTGCCACACAGATGCTTCTCCCGATAGTCTGAACACCTTCGATGCCATCCTGCATCGCATGGAGCGGCGCCGGATCGACATGCTGGCCATCACCGATCACAACCTGATCGATGCCGCCCTCGATTTCCACCGCCGGGCGCCGGAACGATTCCTGGTCGGCGAGGAGATCAAGACCACCGAAGGAGAGCTGCTTGCCCTGTTCATTTCCGAGTGGGTGCCGCCCCGCCTTTCACCCGAAGAGACGATAGACCTGGTGCACGAGCAAGGAGGACTGGTCGGAGTCCCTCATCCCCTCGACCGGCTGCGCCGCGAGGCGATGGGCAGCCAGGTCCTGGACGCCGTACACCACCGCCTTGATTTTCTCGAAGTGATGAACGGCCGGGTGATCTTTCCCGGCGACAACCGCCGGGCGCGTGAGAAAGCAGCGCGTTGGGGCCTGCCCGGTTCGGCCGGCAGCGATGCCCACATCCCTTTTGAGGTGGGGCGGTGCTACGTGGAAATGCCCCCCTTTGACGGGCCGCACGATTTTCTCGATTGCCTGGCTCAAGCGCAGATCGGCGGCTGGGTGAGCAGTCCCCTGGTCCATCTTGCATCGACCTATGCCAAGCTGCTGAAAAGGCTGAAAAGGCGGTAGGCCGTGGACGGGCGCCTCAGACGCCTGCTGAGCAGGCTGGGGATCGTGATTCTGGCCCTGTTGCTGGCGTTTGTCATCTGGATCGCGGCCACGCTTCAGGCCGATCCCTTTTTGACGGGCGAGTTTTCCAACCTGCAAATCACGTTGGTCGGCCAGCCTGCCAATACCGTCATCCTTCAGCCCGCTGCCGATCGCGCCACCGTCCGGGTACGCGCCCCGCAGAGCGTGATCCAAAGCCTTTCGGCCGGTGACTTTACGGCGACGATGGACCTGTCCAACGTCGAGGTGGGCACGTCGGTGCCCATCCCCGTGCGGGTGGTAGTCGACAACCAGGTGGTCCGCATCGAGGCGATCACCCCTGCTCAGCAGACGGTCCGCCTCGAAGCGGTGGGCAGCCTGGCGGTGCCGGTCAGCATCGACGTGCGCGGCGAGGTCGCCACGGGCTACCAGCTCCTCGAGCCAACCATCAGTCCTGGCTCGATAGTCGTGACAGGGCCGTTGTCTATTCTACAACAGGTGTCGGCTGTGTCAGGCACGTTGAGCGTCCAGGGAGCGCGCGAATCGGTTTCGACCAACGTAGCAGTGACGCCGCGCGATGCCGATGGCCGGCTGGTGGCCGGCGTGGAGTGGGCGCCCGAGCAGGTCGAGGTGCAGGCCGGAGTGCGCAGGAAGATCGGCTACAAGCCCGATGTGACGGTCATTCCCGATCTACGCGGCGACCCGGCTGCTGGCTATCGCCAGGGGAGCGTGGTGGTCGAGCCGTCGACGGTCGTGCTGGCCGGCCTGCCCTCTGTTTTGAACCAGCTTCCTGGCTTTGTCATGACCGTGCCGGTGTCGGTCACCGGGGCGACCGAAAACATAACAATCCGCACCACCCTGACCGTGCCCAACGGGATCCAGGTCGCCAACGTTCAGTTTGTCACCGTCAGCCTCGAGATCCTGCCCATCGAAAGCAGCCGTATTATGACGTCGGTCATCGAGATACAGGGCCTTAGCTCCAACCTGGTAGCTGAACTCTCGCCTAGCGTCGTGCAGGTCATTCTCGTCGGCCCTGACCCTATCCTGACCAGTCTAAAGCCCAGCGACGTGCGGGTCATCGTGGACCTGTTTGGCTATACCCTCGACGTGCATCGTATCAAGCCGGTGGTGTTGGTGCCTGCCGGCATCACAGTAGTGAGCGTCATCCCCGAGAGCATCGAGGTAGAGATCATGCCGGTCCAAGTGCCCGTGCAGACGCCGGGCGATTCCTGATATTCGTCTAGGGAAACAGCTCCTCCCCCTGCAAGCGGGCCAGGTCGGCGTCGACCATCGTGGCTACCAGCTCCTCGAATGAGACCTCGGGCGCCCAGCCTAGCACGGTGCGCGCCTTGCTCGGATCGCTGACCAGCAGGTCTACGTCGGCTGGCCGGATAAAGCGCCGGTCCACTTTGATATAGTCGGCGGGATCGAGGCCCATGTGTCCAAAAGCCGCCTGGCACCATTCACGAACACTGTGTGTCTGGCCTGTGCCGACGACATAGTCATCGGGCTGATCCTGTTGCAGCATCAGCCACATGGCTCGCACATAATCGCCGGCATACCCCCAGTCACGGCGGGCATCCAGGTTTCCCAGCCGCACTTCTCGCTCCAACCCCAGTTTGATGCGGGCCACCCCGTCGGTCACCTTGCGCGTGACGAACTCCAGCCCGCGCCGCGGGCTTTCGTGGTTAAACAGGATGCCCGAGCAGGCAAACAGGCCATAGCTTTCCCGGTAGTTGATCGTGATCCAGTGCCCGTATACCTTGGCCACCCCGTAGGGCGAGCGAGGGTAGAAGGGAGTGCTCTCCCTCTGCGGGACCTCGCGCACCCGGCCAAACATCTCGCTTGACGACGCCTGGTAAAAGCGGATCTGCGGGTCCACCTGGCGGATGGCGTCGAGCAGCCGGGTGACACCCAAGGCCGCGACCTCGCCGGTAAAGACAGGCTGCCTCCATGAGGTCGGTACAAAACTCTGGGCGGCCAGGTTATAGACCTCCTGGGGACGGTATTCTTGCAGCGCGGCCATGAGCGACGCCTGGTCCAGTAGGTCGCCCGACACCAGCGTCAGTCGCTTCTGGATGTGGTGGATCCGCTCAAAGTTGACGGTGCTGGTGCGGCGCACCATGCCGACGACCTGGTACCCCTTGTTGAGCAGAAATTCGGCCAGGTACGACCCATCCTGGCCGGTGATGCCGGTTATCAGCGCAGTAGGCATTTCTTGTCCCCCTCTATCGATTGGATTCCTCAGACTGTTCCCCTGCCTGGGGATTGGACAGATCGGTCAGACAATCGGCGATGTCCGGGTCCTGAAAGATCAGCAGGTTGCGCTGGACAAAACGCCGCAGCAGCTCGGTTCCCAGCCCGGTGAGGTGGTAGTAACGCCGCCGGGGACCAACCTCCGACGAACGCCAGGTGCTCTCAACCAGGCCGATCCGCTCAAAGCGGCGCAATGCCCGGTACAGGCTCTTGCCGTCGGCCGTGATCGTTCTCCGGCTGGCGTTAACCAGCGCTTGGCCCATCTCAAAGGCATACATCGGCCGCTCGTGTAGCAGCAGCAGCAGCCAGAAGGTCAGCAGTCCCTTTTTGTAGTTGCTCTCCCATTGGTCGAGCAAGATCGACAACACCTGTTCGTCCATTTCCGCCATCATCTCGCTAAT
>JAFGOG010000219.1 GCA_016926595.1 Anaerolineae bacterium | reverse complement strand
CCAGGATCTTGTTCAGGTTGGGCTGGGCCGAAAAGCGCCACACGCCGCCGTCGCCATAGAGGTACCATAGCTGCTTGGCCAGGCGGTCCAGGGCGTCGGCGACGATGGCCGGGGGCATGCCTGGATGGAGCAGCGATAGCCGCAACTGGGGCTCGGTCCCACCCCGCTCGCGGCTGCCGCTGTGGGAGTAGAGAAAGATGCCGGTCGCCAGCCCCTGGGCCACCCGTTCGCGGGCGTACTCGCTGCCCAGTGCCTGGTCGATCTGCATCGCCTTGGCCCCGTGGTTGGCCACATCGGAGCCCAGAACCGTCTCGTAGGCCTCGCCCACGTACTTGACCAGCTCGCGGCGGGTCTCCTGGACACCCAGATCCAAGTGGGCGGGCTGGATGAGGGGCACGCTGTGGCGCTGACGATAGAGATCGCCTACCACCAGGGCCAGCAGGCGCAACACGCCCCGCGTGCGCTGAAATCCGGGGATGCTGCCCCAGCGCTCGTAGAGAATAGCGATCAGCTCCGGGTGGAAAGGGTAGGCGCGGACCATCAGCTCCCGGTAGCGCGGCTCGCGGACGGCGCGGGGCAGGTCGTCGTCATGGCGCTGGTAGTAGTCCCAATAGGCCTCGGCTACGCGCCGGTGCTCGGCCGGGCTGCCCACCCGCTCAAAGAGCCGCCGGCGCAGGATTTCGTACACCTCGACGCCCTCCACCGGGGCGCGCACTGTCTCGATGCGGCCCATCACCCGCTCCAGCCGCTCGTGGGCGGCGATGGCCGCCTCGTCGAATAGCTCCAACCGGCTGGCGGGCAGAGTGACCACCAGGGCCGTCTGGGGATGGTTGGCCACGGCGATGGTCAGCTCCTGGAGAAAGCTCAGGGTCTGGCCGGCTAGCGTGCCCTCGCCGACGACCACGCCGGCGGCCTTGGCCTGGTACTCCAACGCCTCGTCGACCAGGATCAGGGCCGGTGCGGCCCGTTCCAGCAGTTCGCCCAGGAGGTCGGTGCCAGGCGCGATGCGGTTCCGGTCGTTGCTCTCCAGCAGGCGGTAGAGGTCGGGGCCGCCCTCTTTCGCCCCTTTCGTGTTCCCCAACTGGTAGGCTATCTCGCCCCACAGGGTGCGGATGTGCAGGCCCTCCGGTGTGCGGCGGCCCTTGTCGGCGTCCAGGGCGGTGCCCACCAGGGCGGCGACGCTGGCTCCCGGCACCCGCGACAGCCCGGCGGCCAGTAGCAGGGTGCGCACGGCGTCCAGGTGCTCGATCTGGTCGGTGTGGCGAAAGAGGTGGTAGAGGGCCAGCAGGGTGTGGGTCTTGCCCCCGCCGAAGGGCGTCTGGAGCTGGATGACGGCCTCGCCGGCTGCTTCCCCGGCCAGGCGGCGCATGAGATCCACCAGGAGCTCGGTCAGGCCGCGGGTGGGGTAGGTCTTTTGGAAGAAGGTGACGGCGTCGCGATAGTCCACCGCGCCCTTGTCCTGGAGGACCATGCCCAGGTCGGCGGCAAAGACGGCGGCGTCGAAGCGGCCCTCGCGAATATCGCGATGGGGCTCGGCCACCTGCCACCAGGGTGGCAGGTCGGCGGCGCGACGGGGCGCACGCAGTTCGTCCTTCAGGCGCTGGAGGTCGGCGGCGGCCTCGGCGTTCACCAGGCGGAGGATGCGGCCCGCGTTGTCCAGGGCACGCCACACGTCGTCGGCCTGGAGGTCGCCGGTCTGGGGATGGGCGACGGCGTTGCGCACCTCGCGCACCTCGTGCAGCCAGCCGATGACCTTGCGGTCGCCGAAGGCGGCGCCAAAGACCTGCTTCCAGTTGGCCTCGATGATGTTGCCAAAGTAGTTGATGTCCAGCATCTCGGCCAGCTCTCCACCGGGGCGCTCGACCACGAGCGAGTCGTGGCGCTTTTCGAACTGGAGGCGCAGCCGCTCAATGTCCTCAGGGCGGAAGCAGCGGGCCACGCCTTGCTCCCACCACTTGTCACCGTAGGTCAACTGGAGCCTTTCTACGATAAAGGGAAGCATGGCATCTCGGAAAATCTTGAGACCTTCATAGAGGTTGAGGTAGTTCGTCATATCTGCACCTTCTCTATTCTCACGTCCTCACATCAAGTATCACGCGCCCATCGCTGCACTCTATCGTGCGGCCTGCCAGCTTTTGGATCATGGCCTTCTGTCTTTGCAGAGCAGGCTCAGGATCAAATGGCGTCCGTAACCAAGTACCAATCTTCGCACGCTGCTTCTGACCCAAGCGCTCAAAAGTGGCAAGCCTTTGTTTTCTCCATAAAGCCTCAAGTTTTGTCCAGAAGGTTGGGGCCATAGCGCTCTCAGCGGCGCGTATTGCATTCCCAAGCTCCTTTCGTTTTCGCTCCCACATGTGCCGATCACGTTCTTCGGAGTGTACCAAGTTATTGTACTCCTGCCGAATCCGCGGATAGTGGTTTGCTACCTTCGCTCCGTATCGGTTCTGTTTGTCTCGAAGTCTCTTGTCGCGCTGCACCACTCGAGAGACCTCTTTCATTGACTTCTGCAGTTTCCCTCTTGAGGAAGACCAAGCCTGCAGTTGCCTCAGTACAGCCTCCCGCTCTGAAATGGCGCGCTTAAAGCCAGAGACATCTCTTTTTGCAAGAGACACTTCTCTATACAACGCGGCCCAGCCTGCTTGTTCTCTTTTGTTAAGTTTCTGCAACTCTCGCCAGATTCGATGAACGTCTTGCACAGCTTGAGTTTGCCCAACGTCAATGGTCCGACCCAGCACTGGGCCAGCAAGACCATTCGCAATTCGCTCTCCAACACGTTTTCTCTGCATCAATACAAGGGATACTGCTAGGGACGGGATTGACAAGAGGAGAAACACTGTGGTTGACAGCCCAAGAGATGCGGCCAGCCAGGCAGATGGGATACTCAACAGACAGGCTAGTGACAGAGTAGAGAATGATGATACAAAGTTGCTGATCAACCAGAGTCCGACTTCGAGCCCTTTGCTGACATTCGAGTGTATACTCCTTGACATCTCTCAGTTCTCCTTGTGTCCCGCTATAAGGCCTATCGTGGAATCTGGTAGGGATAACCACAGAAGGTTCAGCAGGAGGGTCACAACAACGATTGCGCCTCCCCAGTCAGACAGAGCCAAAAGAAGATCGAATATGTCCATAGCCAGCTTGGACAAAGCTATCTCTTGTGCGATTTGCTCAAGTATCCACGATACGGCCAGGATGCCTAGATAGGGCACTACTGCCCCTCCGAGTATACAGAGGCCAAGCCAATGTGCAGAGTCGCGCATCCCCTCTGCCCAAGGAAGAAGCAGATCCTCCCACGTACTGTTCGAGATTCCATTTAGCCCTTGGAGCCAACCAGGCCGTGTTCTCCATCTGGCCAGCCACGGTTGCCAGAGCAGTCTGACGATTGGCTTGATGGGGAACTCCAGTACGTAGAATGCCACCACCAAGGCTATTCCCCCCCATCTTACAAGCCAAGCTGTGGGAGACAGTGCCGCGGGAATCTCGGTATACGTCAGATAATACAGCGACAGACATGTCACAATGGAAACAGTGGCATCTACGGACAAGTAAGCATATGCGAGATTCAGTGAGAACATGGCTCGAGGAAGCCCGAGATTGCGAGCCAACTTCCCTCTCTCTTCATCGAAAACATACCAAAGCAAGCCAAGGACAAGGGGAACAAGGAACAAGAAAGCAAGCGGATAGAAGAAATCTGCAACCTCACCGGTCATGGAAATCCCTCCACAATCGATACCCGGCAGAGCCTACAACAACCGCTCCTGCCGCACCTGGCTCACCACCCGCTCCTTGTTGCCCACCAACCCTTGCAGCATCTGCTTCTCCTTGTCTCCTTCGGGCAGCACATCGGACAGATCCTGGGCCAGCGACCAGAAGGCTTCGTCGCTGGCGTGACCGGTTCGTCCCAGGAACTCGGCCAGGCCGGTGCGGTCACCCTGGTTCCACAGCAGGCAGGCACGGTGCAGCACGTCGATGAGCGGCACCGGCCGGCCGCCGGGTCCCGGCTCGCCCAAGTCCTCGTCCTTGCTCCGCTGGCGAGGTCCCAGCAGGTCCACGTTCTCGCCCCGTTTCTTGAGGATGCCCAGCCGCGACATTAGCTCGTCGACCTCGGCACCCTGGGCCTGGGCTAGCTTGCGGGCGTCGTCAAAGGGCACGCTGGCCCCGGCGTAGGACCAGCGCCACAGCACGTAGAAGCGGGTCACCGGGTCCACGTGGCCGACGCTGCCGTTGTGCAAGATGCGACTCAGGGCATAGTCGGCCACGATCTGCTGCACCAGGTCGAGTAGCTCGCCGACGGTCACCTCCTGGCCCGACAGGCGGCGCACGGCAGTGTAGCGGCCAAAGACCTCGACCGCCGGGCCGATGGCGCTGATGAAAAAGTCGGCGCCGCGGATGCCCTGCTCCCAGAAAAAGTCCAGCCGCTCGCGGATGCGCGCCTGGAGCTCGCCGCGCACTGCGTCAAAGTAGCCATCGCGTGCCTCGGCGTGCTTGCGACAAACGAGAAAGATGGAGGAGGCCAGGGCGGCGGTCTCGTAGGCGATCATACGGCCTGGGCGCTCTGTGTGCAGGGGCCAAGAGGCTGTCACCACCAAACCTGAGTTAAGTAAACTGGAGATCAATGTTTCCCAAGCTGCTGTGGACTTGTGGGCAAAGACGACTACGAAAAGACCACGTGGCTTCAGCACTCTGGCAGCTTCACGAAACGCTCTTGTCATCTCGTGCTCGTAGAAACTCTCATTCTTTGTGCTGCTCGAGAGCGAATGTGGTCTGTCTTGAACGATTTCGGGTCCTTTTGGAGTTAGAGGCGTGCGAAAAACATCTGGATGAACGTCCCCCAAGATGCGTTTGAGCCAAACATAGAAGAAATCGGCCAAGTGAGAATAGGGCACAGCATCATAATAGGGGGGATCGGTGATCACTGCATCAAAATGATTGTCTGGGTAAGGCAAACGTGTAGCCGTACCCTGCTTAACATTGCCTGCGTGCGAACTGGCTGCTGCACAATGGCGTATGACCTGTTCAATCCAACCGAGCGAACTATCCCATCCAGAAATGTCACCCAAAGGGTTGAGTTCTGGATAATCCCACACCATCGCAAGGGCCTGGCGGCCAAAAGTGCCTGCCATTGCCTCGACAGTAGTTCGCCAACGTGTGCCGGTAGAAAGGTAGTCTGCCAAACGGTCCACGGCAAGAGCTAGGTAGGTAACCAAGGCTTGGGCATAATCAGGATCTTGGGTTTCGGCTACTACCCGACTGTAGACTTGTTGCACCTGCTTACTGAAGGTGATCACGGCCAATGCTTGACGTGCGTTGAATAGCTTGCCCCATGTGTCCATGCCATAGAGCGGAACTGATAGGCGACGCAGTTCGGTGGTCGGGATGGGCTCACTTGGCAGTGGATTCGAGCCATCTTTGGCCGCTGCTTTGAGATTTTGCAGAGCATTTCGGGCTGCCGCATAGTTTTTGTGGTCAATATCGGTCACCGGGCGGTACGCTTTGCCCAATTCGCCCGGCTTCGTTAGCACTACACCCATTGGCATCTCACCCAATCTGCCGGCTTTCCCTTCACGCCGCAGATAGTTGGCGTCCGCCGTCTGGCCGCAACAGAGACAGGTTACCGATCCCCGGCGCATCGTCCCCTCGCCAGGATCAAAGTCGATCTCGTCGCCGCGCACCACCTCGAAGGTGATCTCGTTCTCCGCCCGGTCCACGATCGGCTTGAGGGCCACGCGCTTGCGCTTGCCGCGCCGGGCCAGCCACCACTGGCGCACCAGGGGCATCTCGGCGCCGCAGGCGGGGTTGGGACAGCGAGCCGTCCGCGCCCAGAGGTAGGCCACTACGGTGCCGCCGTCGGGGTCCTCGTAGAACTGACCGATCTCCTGGCGGGCCTCTTCCAGTACCCACTCGCCCCAGCGGCGCACGTCGTCGGCCAGGGTGCGCTCGGCCGGCGGCGCGTCCAGGCCCTCCATGCGCAGTTGGCGGGCTGTCGGTTCCATACTGGGCAGGTGGCCTTGCTCGGGGGCGCGGGCCGAGCCGGGCACGCCCTCGGCGTAGCGCTGGGGGTAGACCAGGGTGCAGAGCAGGAGCAGGTAGGCCACTGGGTTGAGGTCCAGGGCGTGGGCCTCGCAGCCCAGGCGCAGCGCTTCCAGGGGGATGGCCCCGCCGCCGGCGAACATGTCCAGCACGCGGGGCGTCTCATCGCCCCACTGCTCCTGGATGATACGCCGGGCTTGTTCGATGGCCGGGGAGTTGCCGGCCTTGACCTGGTCCCAATCGACGATGGTGATGATCAGCTTCTCCAGTCGCTCGCGCTCGGCGGGATCGTCGGGGGCGTCGACCAGCGCGGAGAAGACGGCGGCCCGGCAGGCGGCCAGCGGTCGCCGCGCCCACCAGATGTGCAGGGTGGAGATGTGCCCGTGGCGGATCGACTTTTCACGGGCTGACTGGGCGCTGATGGCGTCCAGGGGGAGGGAGTGTTCGATGAGACGTTTGGAGTTCTCTATCATTGGCTCGCCTGTCCTCTAGCCTGGCAAGAGTCTCTCAATTGCTGCAAGAAAGCATCGGCATCCTTCACCTCTTGTTGCATGCCCATTCTAAAAAACTGATCTCGTGCCCTGTGTGCAAGGCTGAGAGCTTCATCAAAAGTTCCACGGCAGGCACGTACTCTAGCCAACCCATAATTCGCTCTCGCTATTTTGTCTCGTCGATAGTACTCTTGGCTAAACCTGAGTCCCTCCGCAAAGTAGTTGTCAGCTTCATCGATCTGGTTTTGTGCAAGAGCAACATTGCCAAGATCTATGTAGCGACCTCCCATCCAGATCCGATACTCTTTGTCCGTTGCGATCTCAAGAGCGCGAAGCAGAAGGGCTTTTGCCCTATCTAAATCGCCCGATTTGAGCGCGATACGTCCTTTCACTGTTAATAATCCATGCTCTACTACTTTTTGATCTTCACTTCTTAGGTTACTGATAACTTCACTAGCGAACTCGAGATCGCCTTGTGCTACTGCTGACTTGGCCAAAGTGATCCTGGCCCGGTTAGCCCAGTCAGTGTCTCCCGTCTCCAAGTGTAGTTGAGGGACAGTTCGGAGCAATACTAGGGCTTCTTGGTAATGGCCCTGTTTCCATGAAAGCCAGCCGAGAGCATGCTGACACAGAGCAATTGCTGAAGGATCTCTAGCTTTTCGCGCGGATTCTAATGCCATGTTTCCGTACTTCACGCCCTCTCCTCGAAAGCCGTATGAGCCGAGAAAGAAAGCAATGTTCCCAAAGATCGAAGTGACTGCCATCCATTCACCATCAAGGTTTGCCTGCTCGATCGCAGAGACGATATTAGGAAACTCGATTTCGATCCAACGAAGGCCTTGAGGCTTTACCCAGCCACCTTTTTCAGCACATTCTTGGACATAGTAGGATACCAGTCGCGAGCGAGCACGTTGCTCGAAACCTATTTGGGCGCGGATCTTTGCTCCAGTAAACGAGCGCACGAGTGGATGGATACCGTAGCGTAATTGAGCAATCCCGAATTCCTCTGTAACATCTATCAAGAACATCTCAACCAATTGTCCAAGGGCCTCATCGAGGACGAAGTGAGTCACCTTGCTTGTTGCCTCAATTGCATTTCTGGATGCCGAGGTTGCAAAAAGGGGCATCACCATGAGCACTTGCTGGGCGTCCGGCGACAATAAATCCCAAGAACGGGCGAAAATATCTTCGAAGATGCTTCCCCTCGCTTCGTGTAGCGCTGTAAGGACGCCATCTAGCGACTGTCCACGTTGCTTGATCTGTCCTACCGACCACTTGAGGGCCAAGGGTATGCCACCGGTGGCTTTATGGAGGTACAGGAGCATTGTATCCTCTGCTTCCTCGATGGATGGCAGTCCCAGGCGCCGACCCTCACCACGGATAAGTGCCAACGCTTCTGGCTCTTCCAACCCCTTGAGTGAAATGGCCCAGACGTGGCTCAGATTCTGTTCACGGGTGGTGATGAGCGCTTTCGACGGTTCAGGCAGATAGCGCAAAAAGTCCTTCACCTCATCATCGGTCACAGTTTCGAAATTGTCCACGATCAACAGGCAAGGTATCTCCCGGAGTAGTTTCTCCACACCGATGCGTTTTTGGTCCAGCGGGCGTTGCACCATGCCGGGATAGTCCAGCGTGAGGGCAATGGCATCGAGCAGGGTGTTCAGTGTCAGATCGCGGTCCTTAGCTGTAGCCCACACAAAGCTGTCAAAGGTCACGAGCCCCTCGGGTGGGTCATCGCTCTGACTGGCTTGGAGGCACTCGTAGGCCACTTCCAGGGCCAGAGAGGTCTTGCCGATGCCCCCAATGCCGTCGATGCTGATCAGGAAATAGCGCGAGCGGAGTGCTTCGTGGATGCGGGCTTTCTCCACTTCCCGGCCTATGAACTCGCTGCGTGGCGGCAGGTTGTGGGGGATCTGGGGTGCAGGGAGATGGACTGCGCTGTCGCTGCAAAGTTGGGCCTGGTACCGCTCATATTGTCGAGGATTGGCTTCTCGTACTGCTTGCAGGAGTTCGTCAAAAAGCAGTTGGGTTTGACAGTGT
>JAFGOG010000218.1 GCA_016926595.1 Anaerolineae bacterium | reverse complement strand
GCCGGTACCGCTCCGGCCGTGGCAGCGATCCAGGCGATTCTGGGCGGGAGCTCAGGAGCCCCGTCGGCCGCAGGCGCAGGTCTGCCTGGTTGGACACCGGCCGCCGGCCGGCAGATCCAGGCGGCGGCCGGCTATCTGGGGGCAGCCCCGCCTGAGGTCAGGCAGGGCGCTTATGACCTGATGCAGGCCAGCTACGACACGGCGCAGCAGTGGGGCGGGCAGGGGCGAGCGCCCTTCCTGGAGAGCGGCATCGTCGATCCCCGATTCGTGGACGACGTGATCCAGCAGGCCCCGGCGGCCGCGCGGGCCTTTGCCGTGGGCCAGGCCAAAGCGGGCGTTACGGCCGGCCAGGGGCTGAATCTGGCGGAGGCCGTCGCTCTGGGTGCCACGACGCCGGCACCGGGAACCATCACACCGCCCACCGGATCTTCAGAGACTGCCCCGGCGAGCACAACGTACGATCCGGTCCTCTACGAACAGCTCCGCACCTGGCGGCGAGAGGAAGCGGACCGGCAGGGCAAGGCTGCCTTCCACGTTTTTCCCGACGCGACCCTGCAACGCATCGCCGCTGCCCGGCCGCAGACCGATGCGGAGCTGTTGGCCGTCAAGGGCGTCGGCCCCAAGAAGCTGGCGAGCTTTGGCCCGGGGGTGCTCGATGTCACGCGGGCGCAGCCGCCCAAAGGAGAGGCGACATGAAACGACGGTGGTTGGCGATAGCCCTGGCCATTATCCTGATCCTGACCCTGCTGTGTTTGCTGGCGCAGCTTGCCCTCTCGCCGTGGCCCAGCCAGGCCCAGGGAGAGGCCACCGATACGGCTACCCCGATCGCGGGCGATGCCTACGAGCCCGACGACCCCGGCACAGGGGATCCACCCTGGATCGCCGAGGGTGAAACGCAGAACCGCTCATTCGCTCCTGAGGGCGACGTAGACCGGGCCAGGCTGTACGTCAAGGCCGGGCGGTGGTACCAGGTTCAGACCTCCGGCCTGGGGCCGCTGGTGGATACCAGCCTGACCGTCGAGGTATCGGGGACCCTCCTCGAGGACGATGATGGCGGACCGGAGCCGCTGGCTTCCCGGGTGCTCTTCCAGGCCCCCGCCGACGGAGAGGTGCTGATAACCGTAACCAACCGCCAGGCGGTCTATGGCCCGGAACAGACCTACAAGCTCGGCGCCGGCGAGGCAGCAGCGCCAACGGCCACGCCCACGAGCACGCCCCGGCCGACGAGCCCGCCGCTGCCCACCGCCACGCCGCCCAGGCCGGTGATCAACTTTTCGGCCACGCCCGAGCATCTGGAAAAGCCGGGTGATTGCACCACCTTGCGTTGGGTCGTGGACCGGGCCAGCGAGGTCTTTTTGGTGCTGCCCAACGGCAACCAGGAGGGCGTTGAGGGACTGGGGGAGCGGCAGGTGTGCCCGGTCGAGACGAGCGAGTACGTGCTGAAGGTCAACGCCCCGGGTGGCAACGAGACGGTCCGCGTGCAGGTCAGCGTGCCGCTGCCGACGCCGACCCCCGCACCCACGTCGAAACCGGCAGGCGAGGGAGGCGGCAGCCCTAAAGCCAGTGGGAAGGCCACCCTGCACGTTGTCGTGTTCGTGGACAACAACGGCAACGGCACGCACGACCCGGACGAAGGCGTCCGTGGAGCAATTGTTTACCTGCGCTCCCAGGCGGCGCCTGACCGGGTGGTCGTTGAAACGACCAACGCTCAGGGCCAGGTACGCTTTGAAAAGACGGCCGCCGGGTCCTACGCGGTGCTCATCCCCCACCTTGGGCGTGCGGAAGCGGTCAACTTTCGCGGCGAGGAGACGACGGTCGGTGTGGTGATCCCGGCCCTGCGGCTGCCGTCGCGCATTCCCTGAGGAGCAGCGAACAGCGAGTTGAGAGGGAGTCATGAACCTGGACGAAGAACGACAGCTTTGTGAGCAGTACTACAGCCGGGCCATCGCCGAAGCCGCCTCCGACGAGGAGGAGCTGGCCATTGCCCTGCACCTGCTCCAGGAAGCGCGACGCGGCGCCGTGGTGAACGACGCCGGCACGGCGCTGGTCTATCTGGACCTCACCCAGCTCGAACACCTGCCGGTGGACGCCGACTTTTTGATCGAGGATGACCAGGATCTGCGGCAGCGGATCCGCGCCAACTGGCCCCTGCTGGCGGCCTTCGTCGCCCTCGTCGTCTTTGCCCTGTTCCGCAGCGCAACAGGCAGCCGGGAGGTGGTCCCCACCCCAACTGCGACGACGGTGGCGGTCCACCTGCCAACCATGACCCTGACGCCGACGGCGACCATGCCGGTGACCGCCACACCGACCCACACCCCGACGGCGACACCAACGCCGACGTCGCCACCCACCGAGACGCCAACCCCGGCCCCGCCCAAAGAGGTGGAGGTCAAACCGGAGCCGGTGGAGCTGGAGCCGGGTGCAGTGATCCCGGTCTCGCTGGAGGTCCCTGGGCGCTATTTCCCGGTGGTGCCCACCACGCTGCGCGAGGATACCTGGGCCTACCTGACTGATCTGGACCGCATCTCGTGGCTGGCCGGCAGCTACGTCAACGTCGTCCTGGGCCTGCCTTTCTCGGCGGCGAACCTGGACCTGCTGGCCAGCAGCCTGGC
>JAFGOG010000217.1 GCA_016926595.1 Anaerolineae bacterium | reverse complement strand
TGCCGGGCTGCCAGGCGTGGCCAGGGCCGCAGCCACCGGTGTGGCGGTGGGCCCCGTCGTGACAGTCGGAGCGGGCGCGCTAGATTGTCCACAGCTCGCCAGCATCCAGGCAACAAGATAGGCCCCCAGGATTCTTGCACAATGCCGGAACAGTGTAACCTACCTCTCTTCTATGAGCCATTCCCTGCCCGGGCCGGGGGTTGCTGTGGCCTCCATGGGCGGGATCCCTGCGACCTCTGCGAAAAAGTTGCTGAACAACCTCCCGGCCAGGTCGTTGTACTCCCGGTAACCGGTGGCCACCATCTCCTCGATGTCGTAGCCATGGCTCGACAATGTCTTTGCCGCACGGATGACCCCCTCGGCGATGACCGGGTCGTACTGCGGGTTGAACTGGACGCCCCATACCGGCAGGTCGCGCAGCCGGAAAGCTTGGATAGGGCAGCGTTCGCTCGAGGCCAGCAGCACCCCATTCTCCGGCAGCTTTGACACCTGGTCGCCGTGCCATAGAAAGGCGTAAAAGCTTTCGCCCAGCCCGGCCAGCAGGGGATCGGCCAGACCGGCGTCGTTGACCGTGACCGGCAGCCAGCCGATTTCCCACCGGCCGTCTGTTACCTTGCCGCCCAGCCAGTGGGCGATCAGTTGGTTGCCCAGGCAGATACCCAGGATCGGGACGCGAGCCTCGAGGGCGGCCATGATCCGCTCCCGTTCGGCCTGAAAGATCGGCTCGTCGAACTCGTCGGGGCGGTATTCTCCGCCGGCAAAGATGATCGCGTCGTACGCGCCAGACGTCAAGTCTGGTATCGTCTCGCCCAGATCTACCCGGATGGTAGTACCCAGGATGCCCAGGCGTTGTAGCACATGATCCATGATCAGCGCGCGCGACGGCCCGTGGATGAGCGAGACAGCTCGCAGTGGCCCGCGAGTCGCGGTGGCAGTAGCCGCCGGGGCAGGGCGGTCGGTCGGCGTAGGAGTCGCCGTCCAAGTTGATGTCGGCGTGGGGGTCGCAGTCCGGGTCGGTGTCGGCGTAGGGGTCCGAGTTGGCGTTGCCACAGTAGGCAGACTGGCCGGTCGTGTCGCAGAGTACTGCCGTTGTTCCAGTGAGGTTGAGCTGGCCAGGCTACTGGTAGTGCTAGGGGAGTACTGCTGCTGCTCCGGTGGCGTCCAAGTCCTTTCGGCAAGTGGGGTAGGTGGCGCTCCACAGGCGCTCAGCGCCGTGCTGATGCCGGCCAGACCGGCCAGGCGCAGGAACGCCCGCCGGGTAAGATTCCGGCATTTGACATAATTAGCCATCGTCTGTTGAGGGCGTCAGTCCAGGCGGCGAGCGACCGTGATCATCTTGTCACTGTCGCCGCAGAAATCGTCGAGGTCGTAGGACCCATAGATCGCCTCGACGGCGAAACCGGCGCGATGGAGCAGGTGTTCCAGCTCGGAGCGGAACAGGTAGCGTATCGAGAATGGAACGAGGGTACGGCGTACAACCCCCTGTTCATCCACATCGTCGAGCATGTAGGTGACATAGACTGTCTGCTGGCTCAGGTCCACCTTCTCGCTGCGCAGTTTTATCAGCCGGTGTCCGGTTTCAGGATCGACCATCACCTTGTCCATTGACACCTGGCCGCGAAAGTCGAGCAACCGGCCCAGGTCGGGATTGAATAGGTCGAGCAGGAGCCGCCCACCCGGATTCAGGTGGTGGCGGATGTGGACCAGTGACTCCACTTGGTCGTCTGGGGTGAGCAGGTGCATGAACGAGTTCAGGGCGATAAAGGCCAGATTGAAACAGCCGTCGAGGGTCAGGCGCCGCATGTCCTGCTCTATCAGTGTTACCCGATCGGCTAGTCCCTCGGTATCAACCTTGCGCTGGGCGATTGTGAGCATCTCCGGCGAGATGTCTACCCCAGTCACCTGGTAACCCTGCCGGGCCAGGGGCAGCAGTGCGCGGCCGGTGCCGCACGCCAATTCCAGGATCGGCGAGCCGCACAATGCTGCAAGCTGCTCGATCATTACCAGGTCGGCATCCACATCGCCGTGGTCAAGATCGTAAAACTGGGCGTAAACGCTGTAGTCGTCCATAATGCTGTTCCTCGTACGTGCGAGGGCTAGTCTACCACAAATAGTGCTGAACGCAACTCGCAACCACCTCCTGTCCTGACGGCCCGCCTGGCGTTGGACTCGAGCTCAGGACGGCGGAAAGCGCAAACGCCGGCCTGTTGAGGGGATCGATGGCAGGATCCAATCGGATGCGCTGTACGCCTTGTCGAGGCTGCCCTAGTCGGCCTGGGCCAGCTTGCGCAGGGCAACTGCCGTCGAGAGCCAACTGATGGTTCTGTCGTGGCGAGGCGGGCCCGAGGCCAGGGTGCAGTGCGCTCCGGATGGGCAGGACCTGGCCGACTCCTACTTCCCCTTCTGCTGCCGGCCGGCCCATCTGCGTTCGTGAAATGTTAAAACCAGACGAGGTTTGTCTGGACTCGTGGGGGACCTCTTGACAAAGTGGGGAGGGGTGTGATATACTTGTAATTAGAGGTCTAGACATCAGATGACAAGCGCCCAACCTGGCTTGCGAAAACCGCGCCGCGTGTCGCTGTCGGAACAGGCGTACCTCTATCTGCGCGGGATGATCGAATCTGGGAGTTACCAGCCCGGCGAGCGGCTGCCCCCCCAGGATGAGCTGGCGGCCCAGGTGGGCATCTCTCGCCTCACCGTCCGGGACGCGCTGCGCAGCCTGGAGCAGGAAGGCATGATCCAGATCAAGCACGGCGTCGGCACCTTTGTCTCCCTGTCCGGCGTCGGCCGCCTGGAGAGCGGGCTGGAGCGCCTGGAAAGCATCGTGGAGCTGGTCGCCCGCCAGGGCTCGCTGCGCTCGCAGGTCACTTTTGGCGATCTGAAGGTCACCCAGGAGCCAGCGGGCAAGGAGCTGGCGGCCGCACTCCAGGTGCCGGCGGGGACACTGCTGACGCGGGTGGGGCGGACTTTCCGGGTTGGTAGCCGGCCGGTGGCCTACATGGTCGACATGGCGCCGGCCTTGCTCCTGGCGCCGGAGGAGATCGATGGGACGTTCGACGGCTCTATCCTCAGTCTCCTGAAGCGGAGAAGCGATCTAACCCTGAGCTACGCCGTGGCCGAGATCCAAGCGATCACCGCTGGCGGGGAGCTGGCCGCCCGGCTGAAGGTAAAGCCGCAGCAGGTGCTCCAATTGTTGGAAGAAACGCTGTACGACGGCAACGGCACGCCGGTGGAGTTTTCCCGCAACTATTTTGTTCCCGATTTCTTCCAGTTTCGGGTGGTGCGGCGGTGAGGGGGATTTTGGGACGCAGATTAACGCTGATGAACGCGGATGGCTGATGGCTGAAAGCTCTCGGCTTTCAGCTATCAGCGGGCGGGGAGGGAGATTCTTCGCTGCGCTGCGGCATACTACGCCGCGCTGTACAGCGGTCAGAATGACAGGAAAGGGGAAGGAAAGGCAATATGATTAATCTGACTGTCGATGAGGGACGGCGGAAACGGGTCGTCCAGCGGGCGCGGGAGCGGAATATTCTGATCCCGACCTTTGCCCAGATGCGGGATCCGGGGCTGATCCCGGCCAGGATCAAGGAGCAGCTCAAGGGAGTGGGGCTGTGGGACGTGGACTCGCGGAACCTGTTCCGGATCACGTGGAAGAATGAGCCGGCGGCGTTTGGGGGCGGCTTTGGCGGGGTGAACTATGTGGAGCTGCCGCCAGCGCTGACGGGGGTGCCGGCGCGGATCATCGCGCTGGTGGGCAAGTGGTTTCCGACCGGGGCGCACAAGGTGGGCGCCACGTTCGGCTGCCTGGTGCCGCGGCTGGTGACGGGGCAATTTGACCCAACGAGCCAAAAGGCGGTGTGGCCGTCGACGGGCAACTATTGCCGGGGCGGGGCGTACGATGCAACGCTGCTGGCGTGCGAGTCGATCGCGATCTTGCCTGAGGAGATGAGCCGGGAGCGGTTCGAGTGGCTGGCGACGGTGTCGGGGGAGGTGATCGCCACGCCGGGCTGCGAGAGCAACGTCAAGGAGATCTTTGACAAGTGCTGGGAGCTGCGGCGAATGCGGGGCGACGACATTGTCATCTTTAACCAGTTCGACGAGTTTGGCAACCACCTGTGGCACTATGACGTGACCGGGCGGGCGATGGAGGAGGTGCTGGGGCAGGAGATGCGGCCGGGGGACGAGTACCGGGGGGTGGTGCTGACGACCGGCTCGGCGGGAACGATCGGCTGCGGCGATTATTTAAAGAGGCTGTTCCCCACCAGCAAGGTGGCGGCCAGCGAGGCGC
The DNA here is from genome assembly GCA_016926595.1 of Anaerolineae bacterium. The sequence goes on along the minus strand of JAFGOG010000217.1, from coordinate 5,761 downwards.
TGCAATGCCCGACGCTGCTGATCAACGGCTTTGGCGGGCACCGGATCGAGGGGATCGGTGACAAGCACGTGCCGTGGATCCACAACCTCAAGAACACCGACCTGGTGGTGGCGATCGACGACGAGGCGTGCCTGAGCTTGGTGCGGCTGTTCAACGAGCCGGCGGGGCGGGCTTATCTGGCGGAACAGGGCGTGCCCGAGGATCTGGTGAGCCAACTGGACCTGATGGGCATCTCCAGCATCGCCAACGTGCTGTCGTGCATCAAGTTTGCCAGGTGGTACGAGCTGGGGGAGCAGGATGTGGTGCTGACGGTGTGGACCGATTCGATGGAGCTTTACCACAGTCGCACCCGGGAGCTGCGGGAGGAGCGCGGGGAGTATACGGAGCGGGATGCGGCGGCCGACTATCACCGGCACCTGCTCGGCTGCACGGTGGACTATGTGGAGGAGCTGGGCTATTGGGATCGGAAGCGGATCCACAACTTGAAGTATTATACCTGGGTAGAGCAGCAGGGCAAGACCTACCAGGAGATCCAAGCGCAGTGGTACGATCCGACCTACTGGAGCGATATCCAGGAGCAGGTGGACGAGATCGACGCCCTGATCTCAGAATTTAACGAGATGACGGGCTTGTTGTAGAACAAGAACTCAAACCAAAAGGAGCATAGGACAATGAAAACCGAAACGTTTCGCGGTCGAGACTATTTGACGCTGCTCGACTATAGCCGTGAGGAGGTGGATACGATCCTCGACGTGGCGTTCGACCTGAAGCGGCGTTTTGCGCTGAGCGAGCCGCACGACCACCTGCTGAGGGGCAAGACGCTATTCATGATCTTTTACAACCAGAGCCTGCGCACCCGCAACAGCTTTGAGGCGGGGATGACGCAGCTTGGCGGGCATGCCCACTACCTGGATCCGAGCCGGATCTATACCCCGGCGCTGCCGGGCCGGGAGGTGGCCTACAGCACCGAGCGGGTGTCGGACGTGGCGCGGACGCTGGCGCGGATGGGACATGCCATCGCCATCCGCTGCTACGGCGACCCGGTGGACTGGGAATATGGGGGCGCCCACGAGATGATCCGCAACTTTGCCTACTGGGCGGGCATCCCGGTGATCAATATGGAGTGCGACAAGTACCATCCCTGCCAGGCGATGGCCGACATCATGACGGTCAAGGAAAAGTTTGGCGCGTTCAAGGGGGTCAAGTTCACCATGAGCTGGGCCTATTCGCCGAGTATCCACAAGCCGCGGGCGGTGCCGCAGAGCGCGATCATCGCCGCGACAAAGGTGGGCATGGAGGTGACGCTGGCCCATCCGAAGGGGATGGAGCTGGATCCGGAGGTGCTGTCGGCGTGCGAGAAGCAGGCGGCCGAGGCCGGCGGGTCGTTCCAGGTCACAAACGACTTTGAAGAGTCGCTGACCGGCGCCCACGTAGTTTATCCCAAGGCGTGGGCGGCCACGCCGATCTTTCAGCCGCCGGTGGGTGAAAATGATCCGAAAAGGACGCAGCAGATCTTTGACGCCAACAAGGGCTGGATTTGCGACCGGGAGCACATGGAGCTGGCCGACAAGCAGGCGATCTATATGCACTGCCTGCCGTGCGACCGCGGCTTTGAGGTGACCGACGAGGTGATCGACAAGGAGACGGGCGATGGCTGGCTGAGCGCTGCCTTTGACGAGGCGGAAAACCGGCTGCATGCGCAAAAGGCGGTCATGTCGCTGATCATGGGCGGTAAATAGCTGCAAGCTGCTTTGGGCTTGGCTGAGGAGGATACGATGGACCTGTTTGGCAAGGACTTGATCGTGAGCCAGGAGTGGACCAAGGCGCAGCTCGACGAGTTGTTGGACCTGGCGGCCCGGATGAAGCGCGACCGGTTTTCGCCGCGCTGGACGAGCATCCTGGCGCACAAGACGTTTTTCATGTTCTTTTACAACCCGTCGGTGCGGACGCGGCAGAGCTTTGAGTGCGCGGCCACCGAGCTGGGGGGGCACGCCCAGTTCCTTGAGCCGGGGGCGATGCGGCTGAAAACGGCGACGACGGCGGGGGAGACGACCGAGGACGCGGCCAGGGTAATGGCGCGCTATGCGTGCGGCATCGGGCTGCGGATCCTGGAGGACAAGGTGCCCTATTATGGGGTGGGCAACGAGCTGCTGCGCGAGTACGCGCACTATGCTGATGTGCCGATCATCAACATGGCCGACGACAAGTTCCACCCGTGCCAGGGGATGGCCGACGTCATGGGCTGGGCGGAGTGGTTTGGCGAGGGGCCCGGCCGGCCCAACTATGAGGCCTTGAAGGGCAAGAATTTCCTGCTGACGTGGGCCTCGGGGGCGCTGGCGCGGTCGTGGTGCAGCGTGCAGGAGGCGCTGCTGGTGGCGTCTCGCTTTGGGATGAACGTGACGGTGGCGCGTCCGGAGGGATACGATCTCGATCCGCAGGTGTACGAGTGGACAAAGGCCAACTGCGCAGCCAACGGGACCAGCTTTAGCGTCACGAGCGACCCCGACGCGGCGTACGACGGGGTGCATGTGGTGTACAGCCGCAACTGGGTGACTCCCGAGGCCTACCAGGACGGCGCGTTCCAGAAAAAGGCCGAGCAGGACAAGGCCAAGGCGATCCCGGGCTGGATCACCAGCGTGGAGCGGATGGCCCGGACCGACAACGCGATCTTTACCCACCCGATGCCGATCGACCGGGGCATGGAGGTGGCCGACGAGGTGGCCAGCGGCCCGCGCAGCGCCATCTATGACATCGCCGAGAACCGCCTGCACGTACAAAAGGCGGTGATGGCGCTGACGATGGGGAACCTGTAGGAGGGACCGGTGAGCGACAAAGTCGGGACCGCGGTGGTCGCCGTCGGCGGCAATTCTTTGATCCTGGATCCCAAGCACGAGGATGTGCCTTCGCAGTGGGATGCGGTGCGCGAGACGTGCAAGCACCTGGCGGACATGATCGAGCGGGGGTGGAACCTGGTGGTCACCCACGGAAACGGGCCGCAGGTGGGCTTTATTCTGCGCCGCAACGAGCTGGCGGAGCCTGAGGTCCACCCGACGCCGCTGGATGTGATCGGCGCGGACACCCAGGGCTCGATCGGCTATATGCTCAGCCAGGCGCTGGGCAACGAGTTCCGGCATCGCGGGATCAGCCGGCCGGTGACGGCGGTGGTAACTCGGGTCCTGGTCGACAGGAATGACCCCGCCTTTGAGAACCCAACAAAGGGGATTGGGGGGTTTACCAGCGAGGAAAAGGCCCGCAAGTTCGAGAAGGAAGGCTGGCGGGTGATCGAGGACGCCGGCCGTGGGTGGCGGCGGGTGATCGCGTCGCCGATACCGCTGCGCATTGTCGAGCTGGACGCGGTGCGCAGGCTGATCGACAGCGGGTTTGTGGTGATCACGGTGGGCGGCGGCGGGATCCCGGTGATCGAGGATGAGAAGGGCGACCTGATCGGCACCTATGCGGTGATCGACAAGGACCGGGCCAGTAGCCTGCTGGCCCAGGAGCTAAAGGCCGACCTGTTCCTGATCTCGACCGGCGTGTCGCAGGTGGCGGTCAACTTTAACAAGCCCGACCAGAAGTGGCTGGAGCGGATGACGGTGTCCGAGGCGCGCCGGTACCAGGCGGAGAAGCAGTTCCCGGCCGGCAGCATGGGACCCAAGATCGAGGCGGTGATCGCCTACCTGGATGCACACCCGGCGGGGAAGGCGCTCATCACCGATCCGCCCAACATCGCCCGCGCGCTGGATGGGCAGACGGGGACGTGGATAGGGGCATGAGTGCGGAGACATCGAAAGTCCGAAAGGCTTTCGATGTCTGCGATTTTGAGGCGCGGACCAAAGGGAGGGACCATGTCTGGGCTCATGAAGGTGCAACCGTTTGACAGGCTTCTGAGGTGGATCCTGAAGGAATATGGGGAGAACGGGACGATCTTTGGCATTCACCGGTCTCTGTTTTACACCCCCAGGCCAGATGCCCCCTTTGCCGTCGAGGGGATGTTCGGCGAGCCTTTGGCGACTCCGATCGGACCGGCAGCCGGCCCCCACACCCAACTGACGCAGAATATCGTGTGCTCGTGGCTGTGCGGCGGCCGTTTCATCGAGCTAAAGACGGTCCAGATCATGGACGAGCTGGAGATCCCCCGGCCGTGCATCGACGTGGCGCCCACGGGGGAGGGCTATAACGTCGAGTGGTCGCAGGAGCTGAAGCTGTCGCAGTCGTTGGGGGAGTATGTCAAGGCCTGGGCTTTGATCCATGTCCTGCGCCGGCTGCTCGGCTGGGACAAGGCGCCGCTGGGCACCGTCTTTAATATGAGTGTGGGCTATAACCTGGAGGGGATCCGGAAGCCGCCGATGCAGCGGTTCATGGACCGGATGGAGGACGCCTCGGAGGAGGTGGCCGAGCTGCGCGCGATGCTGGCCGGCTTCCCCGGCCTGGCTCCTTCGGACGTGCAGATCCCGAGCCGGCTGACCAACAGCGTCACCCTGTCGACGATGCACGGCTGCCCGCCGGACGAGATCGAGCAGATCGCCCGCTACCTACTGGAGGAACGGGGGCTGCATACGATCGTCAAGCTGAATCCGACGCTGCTTGGCCAGGAGGCGGTGATGCGCATCCTGCACGACGATCTCGGCTACCGGGAGATCCGGATCCCGGATGCGGTGTTTGAGCATGATCTGCAGTACGACCGGGCGGTAAGCCTGATCAAGAGGCTCAAGCAGACGGCGGCCGAGCGCGGCCTCTTTTTCGGGGTCAAGCTGAGCAACACGCTGGCGATGGCCAACCACCGGGGGGCGCTGCCCGGCGACGAGATGTACATGTCGGGGCAGGCGCTGTACCCGGTCACGGTCAGCCTGTTCTACAAGCTGGTGAAGGAGTTTGACGGGGATCTGAACGTGTCGTACTCGGGAGGAGCTGACGCGCTCAACCTGACGACCCTGCTGGCGGCGGGGGCGCTGCCGGTCACCGCTGCTTCCGACCTGCTCAAGCCGGGGGGCTATGCCCGGCTGGGGCACTGGCTGGAGGAGCTGGAGCGGGGGATGCGGGCGCGGGGCGCCTCGAGCTTGAAGGAGCTGGCCCGGGAGCGGATGGCCAGCCTGGAGGCGGCGGCGGCCGAGGCGGTGAAGGAGCCGCGCTACAAGAGGAGCTATTTCCCGCACGGCTCGCCAAAGGTGGACACGGGGCTGGAGCGGTTTGACTGCATCGCCGCTCCCTGCACGGCGCAGTGCGCGGTGCGCCAGGACGTGCCCGAGTATGCCTGGCTGATCGCCCAGGGCCAGGACGACCAGGCGCTGGAGGTGATCCTGCGGCGCAACCCGCTGCCAGGCATAACCGGCTATGTGTGCACGCACCTGTGCCAGACGCGCTGCACGCGCAACAACTATGACCAGCCGGTGGCCATCCGGGCGCTGAAGCGCTTTGCGTTCGAGCGCGGCAGGGCGGCGGTTGCCGGGCTGGAGCCCGGCGATCCCAGGGGTAGCGGGCCGGTCGCCGCCGGGCCGAGGGTGGCCATAATCGGGGGCGGGCCGGCAGGGCTGTCGGCGGCCTATTTCCTGGCCCTCAATGGCGTGCAGGTCACCATTTTCGAGGCGCGGGAGATGGCAGGGGGGATGCCGGCGATCGCGCCGCGCTTCCGGATCCCGCCGGAGGTGGTGAGGGCGGACATTGAGCGGATCACCGGGCTGGGGGTAGAGCTGAAACTGAACCACCCGGTGACAGCGGCGCCCGAGGAGCTGCTGAAGGAGGGCTATGACGCGGTGTACGTGGC
>JAFGOG010000216.1 GCA_016926595.1 Anaerolineae bacterium | reverse complement strand
GCTTTTTATGAATTTCAACGACGCTCACTACAGATCGCCCCGCTGGCGCTATCTACTGCTGACGGCCCTGATCCTCGTCCTGGCTGGGGCAGCAGTGGTCATAGTGTGGCAGCTTCCCAGCCTCTTTCCTCAATTGGAGACGGCGACGGCAACAGCCGCGCCTGTGCCTACCTCAGCGCCGCTGTATCCCTTGATCGCCGATCTGAAGGCCAGCGTCGACGACTCGGCGCGGACGATCACGTTCCAGGTGGTAGCCCAGGCGCCACCCGACCGGCAGATCGCAGAGGCATTGCTCTGGTACGACACCGAAGCCGGCCACCAGGCGCGGCGCTTCGCCGGGCCGCTGCCGGCCGGCAACGCACTGGAATACAGGCTCGACGCCACGCAAGAGGGCCTGACCACGACCCTACCCGGCGGTGAGCTCGACTATTGGTGGCTGGTACGCGACACATCCGGCGCGCCGGCCCGCGCCGGAGGAACGGTGGCGTTGGGGCCGGCCTGGCAGGCGCTGGCGGCCACACCCACGCCCGAACCACCGCCAGTCGATTTCACCTGGGCCGTGTCCAGCACCCAACACTTTACCTTCACCTACGTAGCGGGCACAGAGGCAGAGCGAGACCTGCCGCAAATCGCGGCTATGGCGAAGGCAGGGTTGGCCTATATCACCCCCACGTTGGGGTTGGACCTGGACGGCAAGCTGACCATTTACCTCACTCCCCGGGTCTTTTGGCAGGGGGGAGCAGCCTATGGCAGCAAGATAAACCTGATCTCTTACCTGGACCGCAACTATACGGCGATTGAGACCTGGACCTATTTCACCCACGAAGGGACGCACGTGGTGGCCAACGGCTTGATCCAACCCAAGGAGGAGGGATGGCCTGACGGCGTTCTGGTCGAAGGGTTGGCGTTGTGGGCGACCGGCGGCCATTACCGCCTCGAACCGATGGACGACCTGGCCGCCATCATTGCCGATTCAGACTCGTATATCCCGCTGAGCACCCTGCGCGCTGGCCCATTCTATGACTTTCAGCACGAAACTTCTTATATGGAGGCCGGATCGTTCGTCCAGTTTCTGATCAAGCGCTATGGCTTGGATAGGCTCAAGCTTTTGTATGGCCAAGAGACCGGCAAGGCGGAAGAGGACGAGCCGCTGGTGGAAAGCCTGTACGGCAAGAGCTACGCCGAGCTGGAAGCCGAGTGGCTGGAATACCTGGACAGCCTGTCACCCACCCCAGAGCAAGCAGAGGCCTGGGGTTTTAATGTCCGGTACTTTGACCTGATGCGCCGCTACCAGACCGAGCTGGATCCCGATGCCCGGATTCTGCCCGGAGTACCTACCAACTGGACAAGCAGCACCCTTTCGATCTTTACCCGGCGGATAGTGGAACCAGTCAACGTGGTGTTTGAGACGACCTTGATCGCCGCCCAGGAGCAGGCCGACCAGGGCGATATGGTGGGCGCAAACGCCCTGCTGGACGACATAGAAGCAGGATTGGAGGCCAAGGGGGAGATGATTCGCCCGTCACTGCAGGCGCGGCAAGCCATCTGCGATCTGCTGGCCGCCCAAGACCGGGCGATCCTGCGCGCCGATTTCCACGCTTACCAGGCTACCCTCGCGCCGGCCGGCGCCCTGGGCCTGGAGATCCGAGCAGTGGAGGAATTTCGCCTGCCGCTGACCAGCTACTGGCAGGAGATCGTCCGCCTGGAGATAGCCGACGACGGCCAAAGCGCCACAGGCGTGGTACTGGTCCACGGACGCACACTCGACGGCGAACTCGCCAGCGACGGGCAGTTGTTCGCCATCAAACTCGTCAAGGCCGGAGATCGCTGGCTTTTGTCCAACCGCGAGCCAACCCAACCCGAGTTCGTAATGCCGCCCAGGTCAGCGCAGTAGGGCGCCAGTCTCAAGAGCTTGGCTACGGCCGCCAGTCCAGCCGCTCGTCGATCCAGCCGAGCGTCTCGTGCGGCGGCGAGCCGGCCGGAACGCCATCCAGCCGGAAGGTGAAATCGTTCAACGCCCGTTGGCCGGTCCCATCGGCAGCCATCACCCACAGCTTGAACCTGCTGTTCTCTGACAGTACGAATTTGTCCGGCCAGTTTTCGTCGCGGGTCGAGACAAAGATCAGGTACTTGCCATCCGGCGACCACACCGGTAGACCATTCCAGTACCAGTCATCGGTCAGGCGGCGCGAGCTGGCGCCGTCAACGTTGACGACCATCACCTGCCAGTAGCCGCTCGACCTGGACATATAGGCGATCCGCTTGCCGTCTGGCGATACAGCGGGGGCCGTATCATCGGCGAAGAAGGTGATCTGTTTGGGGTTGGCGCCGTCGGCGTTCATGACATACAGGCCACAGGCATTGCCTTCGCAGCCCTGGTAGACGATCCGGCCGTCGGGCAGAAAGACCGGCGCCCGGCCCTTGATCCACCCGCCATGGCGCAGGATCTCGGTCCATGGCTGATCGCTCACGCCGGTGAATAGGTAGAGGTAGCTCTCCCGGTCGCGCGCCTGCCGTGAAGGAAACACAAAGTGCTGATCGTCGGGCGACCACGACGGGCGGGCCGCCTCGCTGAATTGGATCATGATCCAGATGCTGGCGCCGTCGATCGGCCGAGACAGTAGACCGCGCCGGTTCTGATCCCAAGAGCGCCAGGCAACACGCTTGCCATCGTGGGTGACGGCCGGCTGGCTGGCCCGCTCGATGAACCTGGCCATCGCGCCGCTCTTCAGGTCGAGCTGGTAGAGGTGGTAGGTCTGATCGTTGGTATCAAAGACCGGAAAGAGGAGATACCCAGACAGCTTGGGCGCCAGCCCTGCGGCCCGGGTAGCGGCAGGCGTAGGCGTCTCAGCCGGCGGGGTGGGCGTTGGCGCAACGGTGTTGGTGGGCAGGGGCGAGGGCAAGGCCGCAGGCGTCGAGGTCGCCTGCGCCAGGACCGTGGGAGTAAAGGTCGCGCGCAGAGTCGCAGTGGGCGGAATGGGCGTCGGCGGCTCGGTGGGGGCGAGCGTCGGCGAGGGCTCGGATCCACACGCCGCAAGCGCAAGGCAGAGCAACAAAACCACGGACAGCAAGCCGACCAGCCCGAATCGCATCTTTTTCATCCCTATCCCTCCTGTCGATCAAATGCACCATTACCCTCCCACGGGTTGGAGGATCGATGGAAACGGCAAGCCTCGCTCGGCCAACCGCTTCCTGCACGAAAGCGGATCCAAACCGGTGGGAGGGTGAGCAGTTACTTCTATCCGCTACACACCTGCACCAACTGCTCGACAGCCGACTGGACCTGGTCGTAGACCCCCAGGATCTGATCGGCGACGGCCGGCCAACCGAATCGGCCGGCCCAATGCGCAGCTTGCCGGCCTAACCGACGGCGCAGATCGTCATCATCGAGCAAGGACCGGATCCTGGCCGCCAGTATTTCAGGATCGCGATCGGGCACCAAAAAGCCGGTCTGACTATCCTGGATAGTAAAGGCCAGACCGCCCACTTTGGAGGCGATCACCGGTGTACCGCAGGCCATTGCCTCCAGGGCAACCATGCCGAACGATTCGTAACGGGAAGGCACTACGGTCACGTCGGCAGCCGAATAGTAGTAGACCAGTGTATCCTGATTCTGAGCGCCCATGAAGGTCACCAGGTGCTCGATGCCAAGCTCGGTCTGCAGGCGGTGCAGGCGCTCCAATTCACTCTTGACCTGCGCTGCGCCGGCGCCCGGCGCCCCGCCGACGATGATCACCGACAGGTCTTGCTGTCTACCGGCGCCATCAGACGCCAGCACCGCCATGGCCCGCAGCAGGGTATCGATCCCCTTTAACGGCTCGATCCGCCCGACAAAGAGGACGACTCGCCGCCCAACAGGCAGCCCCAACGCCTGGCGGGCCTGATCCTGAGGTATAGGCCGGAAGAAGCTCAGATCGACGCCGCATGGCACGACCACAATCTTGCAGGCGTCGGCGCCGTACAACCAGACCATCTGCGCCCGGTCAAGGGGTGTGGCCGCCACCAGACAGTCGGCAAAAGCCATCACCTCGGCCTCGGCCTGGATCCGTCTGTCGGTCTCCCATTCCTGCGGCCCTGACGCCACCGCATTCTTCATCTGTCCCAGGGTGTGGAACATCTGGACGATGGGCGCTCCCCACGCCTGACGCAGGTCACGCGCTGCCAGGCCAGAGAGCCAGTAGTGGCTGTGGATGACGTCGTAGGTCAGCCCCTCACGGCGGGCGAAATCGAGGATGCCTTGGACAAACTGAGGCAAGTGATCTACTAGCTGGTTCTTGTCGTAGGGGATTTCAGGGCCGGCCGGCACGTGCATGACGCGGGCATTCGATCCCAGCCCTGTGGTGACACGGGGTACAGCCGGATTTTGTGAACGGGTAAAACAATCTACAGCAATGCCGCGCCGGCCCAGCTCACGGCTCAGATCGCGGACGTAGACGTTCATACCGCCTGTCTCTTTACCGCCCAACGTGGCAAGAGGACAGGTGTGAGCGCTGATCATAGCGACGCGACGGATCATCGAACGGCTATCTAGCGCACCTTTTGCCAGAG
>JAFGOG010000215.1 GCA_016926595.1 Anaerolineae bacterium | reverse complement strand
GTTGTATCGTGATGCCCTCTTCAGCCAGGAGCCGGTAGTCGCGCCTGACATTATAGCGCCGCTTCTTGCTCAACTGAGCCAGGTAGCTGTCAAAGTCCTGCCAGGTGATTGTCAGCCGTGTCCCCGGTGAAGTGCCGGGCATCCGCACGTATCGATCCGGCCATCCAGGCCAATCCATCTGATCTGGATCGAGATAGTCAAACAGCAGGAATGAGGCACGGTGCTCCTGTGCAAGGTCTTGTGCAATCCGGACGAGGCTCTCAAGAGCCGCATCGCGCAGCGGCGGCGGGGGCAGGATGAGCCCAGACGTAGCGGAAAGCGGCGAGCGACATGCCAACAACGGGCGGTGGCTCAGGATCCCATCCACCACAAAGCGCACGATGCGCGACGGCGTGGGCAGCGACTCCTGCCTCTTGAGCCAGAAGGTGGCGCGAGCAACAGGCTCACCCTTACGATACAACATGACGTAGATGGGCAGATCGTCCGCAAAAGCAGCTTCGCCAAAGCGGTACCAACGATAGCTGGCAAACGGCTGGTCCTCGCCCAGACGATCCCACTCAGCCTGGCCAATCTCCTCCACGCTGTGCGCAACCTGCGCGTCAAAGCTCATGCCAGGGGCTCCGGCACCGCCGCATCGTGATCGGGGATGAGGCGTTCGACGTCGCGCACCAGGGGAACGGCATAGCCAAGTAAAGGAAGAAGGACGGCTGCCAGGCCGGCGCACACGCACATCAACGCCATGCCTGCGCCAGGCCCGCTTCCGACCAGCCAGCCAAACGGCTCGGCCAGCGCTCCACCGGGCATCATGGCCGGCTCAAAAAGATGATCGGCCACCGGCCCCACAAACAGCATGGCCAGGGGCATTGTCGCCTGGGAGATCAGAAACCGCGTGGCAAAGACGCGACCCTGTACGTCCGGGGCTACCTTGAGCTGCCAGATGGCCTGGTTGGATCCGTTGACGAAAGGCTCAAAGAAAGCATAGGTAAAACTCGCGATCAGCCACACATAAAGCCCGCGGCCAACACCCATGAGCAATATTCCCAGGCTCGACAGCGACCAGCCGAGCAGCACACCATGGATGCGACGCCTGGACCCTCCCCACATGGCCAGCAGCGCCCCCCCGATGACGCCCCCAAGCGCGCCTACCGACTGCACAGTCCCTAATAGCAGTTCATCTGTACCCGTCCGGGCCAGGATCAGGGGGGCAAACAGGGTAAAGCCGGCATAGTCCACCAGGTTAACAATGGCAAAGATGGATAGCAGGGCCAGCAGGCTCGGCCGCGCCCAAATGTAGCGGAAGCCATAGCCCGACTCTTGCCATATGCTCCCTTTTGCCTCGGAGCCGGCTCTGCTTCGCGGTGGCTGTGGCACGGAAACGAAAAGCAGAGTGGACATGGCAAATAGAAACGTTAGCAGATCGATGGCCATGATGCCGGCGACGCCAATCCTCCCCAGCAAGATGCCAGCTAGGAGCGGCGCCAGGACACTTGAGGCCGACCAGGCCAACTCGAGCATGCCGCCGGCGCGGGCATACTGCTCCTTGGGCACCATCATGGTTACCGCCGCGCCATACGCCGGATACTGGAAAGCCTGAAAGGTCCCCGCCAGAAAGCCGATGGCGTACAGATGCCAGATCTGGAGCTGTCCGGCCAGGTACAGTGCCAACACCCCAAACGTGGCCAAGCCCGACGTCGTGTCGCTGAGCAACAGCACCAGCTTCCGGTTCCAGCGATCCACCAGAGCCCCGGCGAAGGGGCTAAAGAGGACGGTTGCGCCGAAGGAGAATGCACCCAACAGCGCGAGGGGGGTCGCCTGCCCGGTCTCCTGATAGGCCCAGATCATTAAAGCAAACCAGGTCATTGCGCTGCCAAGCAGCGAAACGACCTGGCCAAACCAGAATACTACGAACCCTCGAAGGCTGGCAGGCGGATTCTGCATTGTTGGCGCCGGATCAGCGATGGGACGTCACCATAAACTTGTTTCGGCTAAGCCACTCTTTCATGGCCATCTCACTGATGCGCCATCCCCGGCCAACTTTGTAGGCGGGCAAGCTGCCCTCCTTGATCCAGCGGCGCACGGTGTAGACCGAAACCCGCAGCATCTCGGACACCTCCTCCGGTGTTAGGAACGCCAGGTGTTCAGTAGCTGTCCTTGTTCTCGCAACCACAATAGACCTCCCTTTCAGCCTTCCGATCGCCCAACGAGCAGCGAGCACAGTATAGCACAAAGCAGCAGACCCCTCCATAGGAACTTTGTACTATCGCGAAAGGCCAGGAAAAGAGAGATCAGGCACGCCGATCACGAACAGCCTTGTACCCGGCACTTGGTCGCACACGAACGCACGGCTACCGAGACTCCTACTGCTTGGACCCGGGCTGTTTCAGGTTCTCAAACTTCGATTGCAACTCCATACGCCGCACCTCGGCTGCCTGGCGTCCCTCAGCCAGAATGGCCTCGATTCGCCCTTCGATCATCCTTCGCGTGTCGACGCCGCTCTGAGGGGCAAAAAGCAACACCAGGCCAGCCCCCACCGCAGCGCCCAACAACATTCCAGCCATCATCCGAAATACTCTGCCCATATCCGCACCTCCTTAACAGATTTCGTGATCAGTTCATCATCGGGAAAGCCCAGTCGGGACCGCCCATTCAACACCCACCTGCACCGCCAGCATGAGGACCGATAGCCCCACAATCACAGGCTGTGCCCACCGGTAGTTCGACAGTCCCGCCAAAGCAGTGCCCCACAGCAGATGCCAGGGCTGGCTTCGCGCTGCCCCCAAGAGAAAGGCGAGCAACATCGCCAGGAAACATGCATTGGTCAACTGCTGAAACGTGCCGCTGCCGCGCCAAAACCGCATAACCAGGACAGCATAGACCAGAGCAAACAAGGACAAACCCGCGCCCAAAACCACCGCAGGCATGCCACTGGCGTCATTGCGCCAATTCAGCGGATGCAGCAACCGCTGCGCAATCGCGAGCAACCCTTCCGGCCCGCCCACTGGTACTACCATCAGCAGGGAAACCAGTGCCATGGCCAGACCTCCCTGCGCGGCAGGTCGGGGTAGAACCCATTGCTTCCCCTCCTCTTGACGCCGCCACGCATAGATCAAAAAGAGCGGCAAGAGCACCAGGCTAACGTACTTGGTCCACACTGACAAGGCCAGCACGCCAAAGGCCAACATCCAGCGTTCTCTCCGCAGCAGCCAGAGGGCCAGCAGCGCCAGGGCCATCATGGCAATATCGTTATGTCCATCTCCTATGGCCATGAGCAATACAAATGGACTCCAGGCGAACAGATACAAGCCTTCCAGCGCAACCTCGGGCCGCAACTCGAGGAGTATCCTCTCGACCAGCCAGGCAGAGCCGAGGTAGGCGACGGCGACGAGTCCCTTCAGATAAAACAGCCCCGCGGGTACGTCGTATAGCCCCACCGTGCCCGGCGCCGAGACAAGGATCCAGACCGGTCCGTACATCGCCGGGCGCGCCGCATACACTGTCCGATAGGCCAGCAGGATAGGATCACTGAAATCGCGCGGCGCCTGCCACAGAGGATTGGCTCCCAGGTCGGTGACCAT
>JAFGOG010000214.1 GCA_016926595.1 Anaerolineae bacterium | reverse complement strand
GACTACGGCTTGTGACTACAATCTGAGGCGCTGCCCAGCCAGACGTGGCAAACCGGCGCGCCCTCGCATGCGCAACTTTCTCGAGGAGAACTTTGGCACCCTGGAGGAGCTCGAAGAAGAGCGGACATGAGCGCGAACATAAGGCCATTTGTTCCAACTGCTCGACTCCCACTGCGCCGGGTCATCGCGGCCCTCCGCGCTCATGCCCGTTGTCTGTGCACACAGCACCGCGAGCCCAGGCGACTTCAGAGTGATATGCTGCACAGTCAAGCGCTCAACTCAAGCGGCAGTTCTACAGTGCAAGGCAATCGGGCAGGTGATCGGTCTAACCTTGTTGCCAGGACTTGCTCGAAGAATGTCTTGGGACTGTGGGCGAGTAGCTTCCAGAGCGAGTTTAATGGAGTAGCGCCATGATTGACACTGCATTGACTCATCCCCCAATCGGCCTTTCCGCCTTTGACAGCCTCCGCGCCGAGGATGAGCCGTGGCTGGCCGGCTGCTACGTCGAGCCGGACCTTTTCGATCTGATCGCCGGCGCGCGCTCCTTCCTCGTCTTTGGCGAGCCCGGCTCCGGCAAAACCGCCCTGTTTCGCATGCTCCGCGATCGCCTGGCCCAGCCAGCCCGGCCCGGAGCCCCTTTGTCCGGCTTGGTCGTCGATTGGAAACCCATTCCCCCCCAAACAAGCCTGTCCGGCTCGCCGGCGGCGGAGCTGCTGTTTTCTCAGGTCCTGCGGTGCTGTGCCGACCAGCTCCTGTCCCACCTGGTTGCCTGGCCCGATCAGTTCCTGAAGGCCCCACCCGATGTGCAGGGGACGCTGGCCTGGTTCATCCGCCGCTACCTGGACGTCCCTGCGGAACTGCGCCTCGCCGAACGGCCGGCCGCCGTCCCTAATGCGGACGGCTCTGCCCTGCACACCATCCTGGAGCAAGCCCCCTCTGACCACTGGCTTGCCAGCCAACAACCGGCTCTCATGATCAATGAAATCGTCAAAAACCTGCGCCAGGTCGGCCTGGCAACCGTCTATATCCTGCTCAGCTCCGACGCCCTGGACGACTCGGAATCGATGCAGCAGGGCTTGAGTGATCTGCTTTCTTCTACCTCCCTGTTCGAGAATTCAAGCTTCCTGTACAAGATGATCCTGCCGGCCAGTCTCAGGAATCCGCTGGGCAAGGCTGGCGCCGCCCTCCGGCAGCGAGTAGTGGTCTACACCCTCGGCTGGACCACTGAGGCGCTGACCCAAATCGTGCTGCGCCGGACCGCGCTGGCAGCGGGCAGGCCGTTGGGCGGACTACAAGAGGTATGCCCCAATCCTAAACTGGTTAGCTGGCTAGAGCGCACCGGCGGCAGCTCCCCTCGCGGCTGGTTGGAGTGTATCACCCCCCTGGCTGCCCGATATCTACAAACAGGTCAGGCCGTTTCGACCGAGGAATGGCGCGCCATCCGCAGCCAATCCCCGCCCATCCTGTCCTTCAACGAAGACGATAACAGCGTCACCATAGGCTGGAGGCGCATAGACGATCTGCCCGACGTACCCAGGGCGCTTTTGCGCTTCCTCTGGGAGCACCGCGATCGCGTATGCACCCGCCGCGAGCTGTATTTTCGTGCCTACCTGTCCACGTCCTACGCCGATACCCCTATCGACCAGGTCCGTGATTTCCAGGTCGACTTTGAGCATGTCCTGGATACCGCCGTCAACCGCCTCCGTGAAAAGATCGAGCCTGATCCCCGCCAACCCATCTACATCACCACCGTGCGCGGCAAAGGATACAGACTAGAGCATTGGTGGTGAGAGGTTAGTGAGAGGTAGTCAAGAGACGACTGCATGGAAGCTGCGAGACAAGCGCGCAGTAACTGTAAGACAAATGTAATATAATAGGCCAAGATCCGACTATACTACCGGGAGATAGCCGATCAGGCGCTCCCGAGCCTTTTCCAGGAGGAAAGAGTATGACAATGTGAGTCCGGGCAGGTGTTCCCAGATTGGCCCCAAAGCGAGAAAGAAGAGAGATGAGCGCCCTGACCCTAGTTTTCCATCACCATATCCGATACGAATCGTCGTGCCCGATCGCGTTGCCTCTGGTGGCCTAGTAGCCGTGACATCGGCTCCACCAGGGGCGGGGCGGGCGCGCGACGAAACCGAAAATACCCAGGATTGGCTGTCCCGGGTTGGCCTGGGCATGACCAATCCTTTTCGGCATTTGGACGCCGGCGCCGATCCAGAGCTCAGCAACTACCTGGTCGGGCACGACGCCTTTCGCGCCATCTGGCACGATAGCCACGCCGTCGTCTATGCTCCCCTCGGCGGCGGCAAGAGCGCCTTCCGCGTCCGGCTGGCTTATGCCTGCCGCGTCCAGGAGGACCAGCGGCGCATCTTTCCCATCCTCTACCTCGGCCCACAGCCCACCGCCGTCTCTATCGACGCCCACCTGGAAGCGATTCTAAAGGCCGCCGCGCACGAGCTGCTCCTGGCCCTGGCCTACCGGCCGGCGCGCTTTGCCGCCTTGGATAGCGCCGGCAAGCAGACCGTGCGCCGCGCCCTCGACCTCAACGATCCGGGCCTCCTGTCCCAGTTCCTGCCCCAGCTCCGCCGGGCCGGCAGCCTGGCCCCGCTGGTCGAGACCTTTGACCCCTCCGCCGCGCGCCTGCCTGCTCCAGCCCGCCCCGATCAGGTGCGGGCTCTGTGCGATGCCTTGGAACAAACCCCGCCCGCTGGCGGCCCAGTCGCCGAGCCTGTGCCGGTCAACCGCCGCTTCGACGAGCTGATCAACCTGCTCCGCAACCACCTGGGCTATGAGGCGATCTATCTCCTGGTCGACGGCGTCGACGCTTTCGTCGAGACCGGATCCCAGCCACAACGCGCCATAGCCGTCCTGGAGCCTCTGCTGGCGCGCATGGCCGCCTGGCGGAAGCAGCGGGTCTACCTCAAGCTCTTCCTGCCTGTCGAGCTCCGCAAGCTATTGCGCCCCTTGACAAAGCGGACAAAAGCTGTTATAATAAGGTGGAAGCCGGAGTCCTTGACCGAGCTTCTCCGGGCGCGGCTGCGCGCCGCCAGTCGGGGGCAGTTCGACAGCTTGGACGCCATCAGCGGTCCTTCGCTGCGTGGCGTCGAGTCGGCGCTGATCAAAGCCACCCCCCCGGTGCCGCGCGATCTGCTGGCCCTGGTCAATGAGCTGATCGGGGCCCACGTCCGGCGTGTTGGCTCGAACGGCGACCTGGAACAGGCGGACCTGGAGGCCGCCCTCCGTTCCTATCGCCAGTTGCGGTCGCGAGCCTCTCCTTCCTGATGCCCGCCCCCGCTGCGGGCAGCAGGAGCGCAGCGGGCGGGCGACTGCATGTGGGGTGTGCTGCATTGTGAGCAGGCCGTCTAATACTGGACGATACATCACTGCCGGCATGTCGCTTCCCCTGGCGCATGCCATCCCCGCGGAAGGAGAAGGGAATGGACGACG
>JAFGOG010000213.1 GCA_016926595.1 Anaerolineae bacterium | reverse complement strand
TCAAGCGGACCGATCATCGCTGGGACGATCTGGGCCTGGAGGTGCAAGAGAATTCCGATGACCGCTTCCGGCTCCTGCGGGGGGAAGAGGTCACGGTGATCGGCATGCCGGGCAAGGGCGACGACACCCTGCACATGCTCGTCTTTGGGGACCAATTTTACAGGCTGATCCCCGGCGCCTTTGCCAAAAAGAGCCTGCTTTCCACTGTGGCCGACCACCTTCTCGCCTTTGCCCGGGAGCTGTACGAGCATCTCTTTGGCCCCATCTACCGGCTGGAGGCCGTACTCACCGGGGTGGGCGCGGCTGGCCAGGCAGAGCCGGCACTGAAGGGGCGTTCGGTGCAAGACCAGGGGGCACTGGCCTTTGCCGCCCATCCGGCCACCATGGCCCAGTCCCCGGGAGGCACGTGGGAGTTTCAGGATCTCATGCTGCCCATCCAAGGCATGGAGGCCTGGAATGGGCGCCTCGCCCGGTATTCGACCGAGCAGGACAGCCCCTTTGACCACTGGCAGGAGGCCGGGCCGTGGGAGGAAGGGGCGAGCAAAAAGGGGATCGAAGCGTGGGACGGGCTCCTCAGGCAGAAAGCGGGATTGCCCGATCCCCGCTTCGTCCTGCTGGCCGGGAGTGACGCCCACGGCAGTTTCAACTATAGCGAGGGCTGGTGGGTCGATTGGGACGGCTTTCGCGCCGACGACAACTGCCTGGGCAAGGTCAGGACACTGCTCTATCTTCCACACCGTGACGGCAGTGCACCCCGGCAGGCCCCCTCCGAGGGCGAAATCGCGGATGCCATCCGCTCGGGCAGTTGTGTCGTGACCGATGGGCCGGTGCTGAATTTCACCGTGGGCTACAACGGAACATCGGCCAAGTTGGGTCAGATTCTCGCAGTGGATGGCGACGGGACACTGGAGGTGAATGTCCAGGCCGCCTGGACCGGCGAGTTCGGTGCGGTGGAGGAGGTGGAGGTGCTCTACTACTTCCGGGGGATGGACAAAACAGCGGCCCAGGTGGTGGACTTTCAGATTGGGCACAGCCAGGAACTCGACAGGGCTCTGCCCTCTGGGCCTGGCTATGTTCGTCTGGCGGCGGCCACGCGCGCCGGCGGAGAAACCTACCGTTGCTTCACGAATCCGATCTGGATCAAGCCAGTGACCAGAGGCGACAGGCGACTACGAGTCAACTGCGTGGGGTGGTAACGCCCATGGGCAGGAGGGCCAGCACGGTTGTCGTACTAGCCCTCCGATCCCTGGCTCTTCATATCCGAGCCTTCTCCCAAAACCCGTAACGCATTCCCGACCGAGATTCTGCTGATTCTTTCTTCGGCATGATCTTCTGGGCTGCGGCGCTGCGCGGGTCGCTCCGGGAGCCCTGGATGGATGACCGCTCCAAGCAGCCGTCCGCCTCGTTTCACGTTTCAGTGTGATTAGCCACACATTTGACACGAGTCTCGACTTGCAGTATCATTGGCCTGTTCACTCTTTCACCTTTTTTGTCGGTGTGTAGGGCCGGCACGGGGGAACCTATGGCCGACACATGAGCAAAAACGACGCAGATCTGCCGGATCGCACCGCCTTCCAGGACTGGATCACACCTCGGGAAGCAGCCGACCTGATCGGTGTCACGCCGCATCACATTCGGCACTTAGCGCGCAAAAGCATCATCACGGGCCGAAAGTTCGGCCACGCCTGGATGATCGAGCGCACCTCGGCAGAAACCTATGCTGCCACCGAGCATCGTCCCGGTCCCAAAACTGTGACACCCAACGAGTCTGACTAACCTCGCATCCCGCAGCAGTCGACTCACCCCTCTCCAGATTTGACAATTATATCCGCCTCGTATATAATTGATCTACAAAACCAGTCGGTTACTGTCAGTGCGCCAACACTGACAGCAGCCAGGCCGCTGGTGTAGGCAGCGGTCCGTGTCGGTGCAGTTGCCGTAGGCACTGTGCCGACGGCCGAGCGACCTGCCATTGCGGCGGGTCGCTCGGCGTTTTGCTGCGAAACGGGGCGAACAACGTCTAGAAAAATGAACACGTGTGAGATGATGGCTCCCGGCCAGGGGCTCTCTTGTCGTTCCCTTTTGCCTGGGGACGGTTGTCCAGGTAGCTTGCAGAGGGGGACATGACCAAGGGAAAACGACTCGCCTGCCCGCGCATCGTCGTCGTAGAGGCTGAGGAGCTCAAGTATGCCAGCCGCGACGAAGCCTGGGCCGCAGTGGGGCCGATCCTGGCGCGCATCCTGGCCCAAACCATCCGCCAAGAGAAGGCGGAACAGAAGGACGACCAAGAGGCCGAAACTTGACGATACAATTTATGTCGTGTCAGGGAGCTTAGGGTGCTCAGTCTCATCAAACTCATGGGGCAGGTCGAAAGAATGGGTCACCTTGCGGCCGCGAACGCTGGCTCCCAACGCCGGACACTGCCTATCGCCCGCGAGTTATTGCACCGATTCGCCGACAACCAGGATCTGCTGTGCCAGATAGCCACATCGGACGCCGGACGGCAGCTGCGCTGCGCCGCACCCGCTGGCGAGCCCCTGGAC
>JAFGOG010000212.1 GCA_016926595.1 Anaerolineae bacterium | reverse complement strand
GCGATCCACTGTCCATCGGGAGACCAGGCCGGCCAGCGATCCTGGGCCGGGCTGCGGGTCAGGTTGACCGGATCGCCGCCGTCGCTGTCCATGACCCATATGTCAAAGGCGCCACTCCGATCGGAGACAAAGGCGATCTGGTCGCCATTGGGGGACCAGACGGGCGATATGGCGCTGGACTGCTCGTCGGTCAGGCGCAGGGGGTTTTGGCCGTTGCTGTCCATGACATAGATGGCCCAGTTTTTGGCGCCGAGGGGCAAGGACTGGTAGGCGATGGCGGGCAGTGGGCGGGAGACGATCACCGGAGGCGACGGGGTGGGGGTGGGCTGGGGGGTGGCGGATGGGGCGACCGTTGGGAGCGCTGTAGGCTGGCGGGTGGCGGGCAGAGGCGATGCCGCCGAAAGGGGCGTCGCGGTGGGATGGAGCACCAGTGGGGCCTGGGCAGTGGCAGTGGGGGTTGGCTGGGCAGGAGAGGGCCAGAAGGCAAGGGCCAGGCTGGCCAACACTATCACCACCGCCACGGCGGCAAGCAACCAGGGCCACCAGGCGCGCCGTTTGGGCTGGGCCGGCTGATCCTGGCCCTGCTCAGCAGCGGGGGACGCGGCCTCTGGCTGTGGCCGGGCGGGCCTGAGAGAGGGCAGCGGTTCGGGCGGCTGGTCGACGGGCGGGCGCTCTTTGTCTTTGGGCCAACGCGCGCCGCGGGCCAGCGCGGGCAGGTCTACCCGCTCGCGCAGCCAGTCGGACAGGAGGGTAAGGCGGAAACGGTAGCTCAGCGCGCCCAAGCGCTCGAGGATGCCCCTGGCCACGAGCTGATCCATGACCTCGGCGATCTGGCTGTGCTCCACCCGGGCTCCGGCGTTGGCGAGGGCGGTGTGGATCTCCAGGGCGGTGGCGACGCCGCGCGCGCCGCGCAACGAGACGAAAGCAGCCAGGGCCGCCTGCTCGTGCGGCGACGATTCACGCCAAATCTGCTGGAAATCTGGGATCTCGCGCTTGACAAGCTGCTCGACAACGGCGTCCACGTCACGCTGGTTGACCCAGCCGGCCGCGGCGCAGCGGTTGAATATCTCGAAACAGAGCAACTGGAGGTAGTAGGGCTGCCCAGAGGTGATCTCGACCAGGCGGCGGGCAACGCCGTAATCGTAGGTGATGATCCCGCCGACGGGCTCCTGGAGCAGGCGGATGGCGTCGTCGCTGGCGAGGGGGCCTAGCTGGTAGAGGGGCAGATGGGCGGGCAGTTGGAGGTCGGGCCGCGAGGCCAGGTCTTGTGAGGCCAGGGTGAGGGTCAAGATGGAGGAGAGGCTGGGATCCTGATCCTGCCACCTGGCCAGGACGGCGAGCAGGGGGCCGAGCAGGCCGCGATCGGCGCCGGCCAGGGCATCTATGTCGTCCAGCATCAGGAGCAGTTCGCGCTGGCCGAGGGCGGCGCGGAGCCGGGGCCAGAAGGCGTCCAAGAGGCGCTCGGTGTGCCCCTCAAAGTCGTCCCAGGCGGGCCGCAGCTCTTCGATCCCGGGCTGGGCGCTCAACTGCTGGGCGATGATGTCGGCCAGGCGCCACAACAGACGGTCGAGCTGCGGGGCGTCCTCGTCCAGCAGCTCGACCTGCACGACGGTGTAGGTATCGGGCAGATAGCGGGGCAGTTGGCGCAGCAGGGAGGTCTTGCCCATCCGCGAGGCGCCAGAGACGAGCATGAGGCGCCGGCCCTTGACCAGGTTTTCCCCGATCCAGGCGATCACATCCTGGCGCCCAAAGAAAAGAGAGGGGCTATTTACCGGTTGTCCCGGTATGAACGGATTGCCGGCGTCTGGCATAACTCCTCTGTGCGCTGGGGCGAGCTGGTCCGCCCACAGAAGGTACACAAGCGATTATAGCACCAAATCGAAATTTTGAAAAATCCAGCGGATCGTCTGTAGGCTGCAGGACTGCAAAGCAGCCCTGCAGCCCAGCAGGGATCAGGCACGCAGGCCGGCGCCCAGCTCTTTTTTCAGGCGCTGGACGATCCGCTCGACCTGTTTGGCGACCAAGGCATCGCTCAAGGTTCTGTCGGGCGACTGGAAGGTGAGGGCATAGGCCAGGCTCTTTTTGCCCTGCGGGATGGGCGCGCCGCGATAGAGGTCGAACAACCGAACGTCTTTGAGGAGGAAGCCGCCTGTCCCGGCGATCAGGTCCTGGACGGCTGCGGCCGGCACCGCCTCATCGACGACGACGGCCAGGTCCTGGAGCACGGCCGGGTAGGGTGAAATCGGCTCGACGAACCAGGCCGGCGGGACCTGGGCCAAAAGCGCTTCCAGATCGAGATCGGCGATAGTAACAGGGCAGCCGGGCAGGTCGAAGGCCTGGCGCACGGCCGGGTGTAGCTCGCCGATGAATCCGATTCCGACGCCGCCGACGGCAAGCCGCGCCGTGCGGCCGGGCTGGTAGGTGGGATGATCGGCCGGCTCGTAAGCGGCGCCGATCAGGTGCAGCCGGCCGAGGAGGGTCTCGACGACGCCTTTGAGGTCGAAAAAGTCCAGCTCGGCCGGTTCGGCGCCCCGCCAGTGGCGCTCGCCGCGCTGGCCGGCCATGACGATGGCCAGGCGGCGCGGCTCGGCGGGCAGCTCGGCGCCCGGTTCCAGGCAGAAGACTTTGCCGACCTCGAAGATGGCGATCCGGTCGCGGTTGCGCAGGTTGGCCGCCGCCGTCTGGAGGGCGTTGGGCAAGAGGCTGTGGCGCATGACGGTCCGCTCGGGGTTGATGGGGTTGGCCAGCACGACGAAGGTTTCGAGGGGCAGATCGGACGCAGCCAGGCCGGGCACGAGGGCTGCCTCGCGGTCGGGGCTGGTCAAGGAGTAGGCGACGATCTCCTGGAGGCCGCAGCCCACCAGCACGTCGCGCACCTGTTCCTCGAGGTCCAAGGCCCGGTTGGAGCGCTGCGGCGGGAGCCGATCGGCGATCTCGACGGCCGGGATACGGTCGTAGCCGTAGATGCGGGCGATCTCTTCGATCAGGTCGGCGGGGTATTGGCAGTCCAGGCGGTGCGGCGGGACGGTGACCCGCAACTCGCCGTCGGCAATCGGCTCGCATTTGAATTCGAGCGATTCCAGGATGGAGACCGCCTCGCCGGCGGCGATTGGGATGCCCAGGA
Source organism: Anaerolineae bacterium (assembly GCA_016926595.1). Next base: position 101 of record JAFGOG010000212.1, on the reverse strand, counting down.
TGCGCTCGACCTCGCGCGCCGTCAGGAGGATGACCGTCGAGGTGGGCGGGACGGGGTAGGCATCGACCATGCCCCGGGCGATGGTCCCGCCACCCAGAAGG
>JAFGOG010000021.1 GCA_016926595.1 Anaerolineae bacterium | reverse complement strand
GGCAGGCCGGCCGCCGGCCGAGCCGCGCGGGCAGCGCGCACGATCGCCTGGGCCAGGGCTTCGGCGGCAAAGGCGCCGACGACGCTGGGGTCGGCTTCCAGCTCGCCGGTGGCCAGGCTAAAGATCGTGTCGCCGTCGAACATGGTGTGCGCCGGGCGGATGGCCCGCGCCAGCCCATCGTGGGCCATCTGCGCTGCCTTGTTGGCCCCTTCCTTGGTCAGCCGGGCGTTGGTGGCGACCACGCCGACGACCGTATTTCCGCCGGCAAACCCGCCGCGCACCTGGCCGGCCAGCATTCTCAGCACGTCGAGCGTGCCGGCCAGGCCGCCCTGCGGCGAGCGGACCCCGGCCACGATCCGGCCGCTGTCCGGGTCCACCACGTCGCCAAACGCGTTGACCGCGACGATGGCGCCGACGATCAGCCCGGCGGCGATCTCCAGCCCGGCCGTGCCGATGCCGGCCTTCATCGCCTGGCCTGTGCCCAGCACATTGCCCACCCTGGCTCCCGTCCCGGCCCCTACGTTCCCCTCCGCCGGCGGGCCGGCGCCGGCGTTGAGGCAGGCCTGGTAGCCCATCGCCGCGTCGGGACGGACGTCGGCGCGGCCGACATCCAGGTCGAACAGGACCGCCGCCGGGACGATCGGCACCCGGGCCACGCCGGCTTCAAAGCCCACGCCCCGCTCTTCCAGGTAGCGCACCACCCCCGACGCCGCGTCCAGGCCAAAGGCCGAGCCGCCGGCCAGGACCACGGCGTGAACCCTGTCCACTAGGTGCATTGGACGCAGCAGGTCGGTCTCGCGCGTGCCGGGGGCGCCGCCCCGCTGATCCACGCCCCCCACCGCCCCGGCCTCGCACAGGATGACCGTGCAGCCGGTGAGCGCCTCTTTGTCCTGGGCGTGCCCCACCTTGATGCCGGGCACGTCGGTGATGGCGTTGTGCAGTTTCATCTCTGCCCTCCGCCCAGCAGGCCGATGACCCGCTCGACGACCTTTTCCGCTACTTCGGCTTTGCTCATCAATGGCAGCGTCTCAACTCCCCCCGCCGCGTCGAGGAGGATCACCTGGTTGGTATCGACGCCAAAGCCAGAGCCGGCGGCGCTCACGTCGTTGGCCACGATCAGATCCAGGCCCTTGGCCTGCAGCTTGCCCAGGGCGTTGGCCAGCAGCCCCTCGGTCTCGGCGGCAAAGCCCACCACCGCCAGGGGACGCCCGGACTGTTTCCGCAGGCGGCCCACCTCGGCCAGGATGTCTGTGGTGCGCTCCAGCGCCAGGCTGGGCAGCCCGCGCTCCTTCTTGAGCTTTTGCCCGGCGGCCTGCGCCGGGCGGAAATCGGCCACTGCGGCGGCCATCAACAGCGCGTCGGCGTCGCGGCACGCCGCCAGCGCCGCTTCGGCCATCTCCGCCGCCGTGCCGACGTCGACGCGCTGCGCGCCAACCGGCGCCGCCAGCGCCACCGGCGCCGCGATCAGCGTCACTTCGGCGCCCGCGTCCAAGGCGGCCTGCGCCAGGGCGAACCCCTGCTTGCCCGACGAGCGGTTGCTGAGCACCCGCACCGGGTCCACCGGCTCCTGCGTGCCGCCGGCTGTGACCACTACCCGGCGCCCCTGCAGCGGCCCGGCCCGCGACAGCAGGTAGCGGATCTGCCCCAGCAGCTCCTGCGGCTCGGTCATCCGCCCCCGGGCCTTCAGGCCCGAGGCCAGGCGCCCCTCTTCCGGCCCGACGACGACCATTCCCCGCTCTCTCAGCCGCTGGAGGTTCTCCTGGGTGGCAGGGTGGGCGAACATCCCGCCGTCCATGGCCGGCGCGATCAGGATCGGGCCGGCGGCCGCCAGCGCCGCCAGGGTGAGCAGGTTGTCGGCCAGGCCGTGGGCCAGCTTGGCCATCGTCTGCGCCGTGGCCGGGGCGATGGCCAGCAGATCGGCCTTGCGCCCCAGCTCGACGTGCAGCACGTGAGCCTGCGCCCCCCACAGGTCGGCGTCGGTGTAGGCCGGCCGCCCGGTGACCGACTGGAAGGTCAGCGGCGTCACGAACCGGGTCGCGGCCTCGGTCAGCACCGCCTCCACCACCGCGCCGGCCTGGGCCAGCTTGCTGGCCAGGTCGGCCGCCTTGTACGCCGCAATGCTGCCGGTCACGCCCAGTACGATATATTTGTCTTTCAGCGGATTTGGGGTCATGAGCTTCCCTTCCGAGTGTTCATCTCGTATATCATCCGCAATCCGTCCAGCGTCAGCCACGGCGCCTGGATCTCGATCGCCGCCGTCTCGCGGGCGATCACCTCGACCAGGCCGCCGGTGCCGATCACCTTCATCGCCGGCCCCAGCTCGGCCCGGAAGCGGGCCACCATCCCCTCCACCAGGCTGACATAGCCGAACAGCAGCCCCGACTGCATCGAATGGGCCGTGTTGCGGCCGATGGCTGACGGGGGGCGGGCCAGCTCTACCCGCGGCAGCTTGGCCGTGCGCTGGAAGAGGGCGTCGGCGGCGATGCCGATGCCGGGGGCGATGGCGCCGCCAAGGTAATCCCCCTCGGCCGACAGGGCGTCAAAGGTGGTCGCCGTGCCGAAATCGACGATGCACGCCGGGCCGCCGTACAGCCGGTAGGCGGCGGCGGCGTCCACCAGCCGGTCGGCGCCCACGGCGTTCGGCTCGTCGTACAGGATCCGCACCCCGGTGCGCACCCCGGCGCCCACCACCAGCGGCTCGCACTGGAGATAGACCCGGCACACCTCGACCCAGCGGCCGGTCAGCGGCGGCACCACCGAGGCGATGACCGCCCCGTCGACATCCTTCGCGGCGAGCCCGGCAAAGCCGAGCAGCCCGAGCAATTGCAGCGCAAACTCGTCGGGCATCCGCTCGTGGTCGGTCGCCAGCCGCCAGCGCGGCCCGAGCGTTTCGCCCTGGTACAACCCCAGGGTCACGTTTGTGTTGCCGATGTCAATGCACAATAGCATGTTGTTTCACCTTGTCATTCGAACCGGAACCGCCACGCCGCCAGGACAAACAGCCCCACCGCATAGGCCAGCATGATCGCCGCCGGCAGCAGCACCGACTCGAACCCCAGCCCGCGGACGACGATATTCTCAAAGCCGTCCATGGCCCACGCCGTCGGCAGTACGTGCCCGATCGCCTGGAACGCCTTGCCGGTGAACTCTAGCGGCATCCACGCTCCGCCCATGCCGGCCAGGACAAACATCGGGATCAAGGAGTAGGTGATGACTTGATCCTCCGTCTTGGCCAGCACGCCGATCAGCAGCCCCAGGGCCGCCGTCCACGCCGCCGTCGCGACCATCACCAGCAATATGGCCAGCGGCTCCCGGTGGTAGGGCACGCCCAGCAGCTCGCCGAACGCTACCAGGATCACGAACTGGACCATGATCATGACAAACATGGCCAGGTAGTGGCCCAGGATGATCTCGGTCCGGGAGATGGCCGTCGTCAGCAGCCGCCGCAGCGCCCGCGACTTGCGCTCCAGGACCAGGATGCTGGCGGCGCCGATCAGCCCGGCGATGGCGAACTGGACCATCATCGACGGCGAGGTGTGCGAGAAGCCGCTCTGCATGATCGTCTCGCCCTCCTCAGTAACCGCGCCCGATTCGGTCACGGTCACGGTCAGCGGCGGTTCCTGCCAGGCCTGGATCGCCCGGTCGATCGCCTCGGTCACGAACTGCTGCCGGGCCGCGTCGTCCGCAAAGCGGCTCTGCTCCTCGTAGACCTGGGCGCTCAGCCGGGCGGTCTCGACTGCGCCGGCCAGCCGCAGCGCCGCCGCCTGGATCTCACCCTGCGCCGCCAGCCCGGCCGGCTTGCCTTCGTCGACGATCACGGTTAGCCGGGCCGCCTGGCCGGCCAACAGTTTGTCGCTGTAGCCGGCCGGAACGATCACCGCCGCCGCCAGCTCCTCGTCCTGCACACGTTTCTCGGCGCTGGCCAAATCGGCGTTTCGGCCTTCCAAGGCGACCGGCCGGATCGCGCCCGAGGCGCCCAGCAGGCTGGACAGGCTGGCGCTGAGGCCGCCGCCATCCTGGTCGACGAGCCCTACCGGCAGTCGGGGATCCTCCTCCCCGCCGCCGAATCCACCAAAGGCAAAGCCGAACATCAGGGTAAAGGCCACTGGCATGATCACCAAAAAGACTGCTGTTTTCCAGTCGCGGACCAGCTCTGTCAGGTCTTTGACGGCCAGGTCTATCACTCGCATGGCAGCCCTCCTACGCAAACCGCTTGCGGAACCTGAGCAGGCCTACCGCAAAGAAAATGGCCGCCAGGCCCAGCATGACCAGCACGGTGACTATCAGGTCGCCGATGCCGCCGCCGGCCTGGACCAATTGCCAGCCGCGCACCGCCCAGCCCTGCGGCACCAACAGCGAGACAACCCCCAACGCTCCCTTGGTGACGCCGGGCACCTGGGCGGTGAATACTCCGATCATCCCGACCATGCCCATCATGGTGAGGACACCGCCAAAGATGACGCCGCTTTGCCGCGTGTCCTTGAGCAGGGAGGTGATAAACAGGCCAAAGCTGGCCGACAGGACGATCGTGCTCGCCGCCGCCAGGGCCATTGGCGCCGGCTGCCCCCAGTTGACCTTGAACAGCAGCGTCGAGGCGACCAGCAGCACGATCACCTGGAGGATCAGGGTGCCAAAAGCGGCAATCATGTTGCCGCTCAGCATGGCCGACACAGGCGTGGGCGTGCTAAAAAGCCTGGCCAGCGTCCCGGCCTCCTCTTCCAGGAGGATATTCTGGGCCGACGCCGCGCCGGTAAAAAAGACAAAGAAGACCAGCATCCCGGCCATGATCGTGCTGACGACGTTGGTCACCATGTCCACGCTCTCGGTCTCGGCGGGACGGCGGACCTCGATCAGAGCGCTGGCGCCCCCTTGCTGGCCCTGGCCCAACGCCTCGAACCATTCGCCGTACTGCCCGGCAACCTCTTGCGCCGTCGCCGCGCCTGCGGCCAGCCCGTGCCTGGCCAACTGCGCATAGGCCACCTCGACGGCGATTTTGCTGCCGGCCAGGCCATCTATGAACTGGCTGACGATCCCTTTGATGATGCCCGGCCCCAGCGTCAGCGTCGGGTCCTGGTACAGCTCCACGGCGGCGCGCCCCCCGGGGTTCATCATGGCGCCGGTCAGTCCGGCGGGGATGATCACCGCCACCCCCGCTTCCTGCCTGTCCACCGCCGCGCGGGCCAACGCGGCGTCCGCCGTTTCTGTCGCTACCAGGATGCTTTTCAGGCTGTCCGACTTGACGAAATCCGCCAGCATCTGCCCGGCCGAAAAGCCGCCGGCCGGCTGGTCCTGGTTTACCACCAGGACCCTGGTCACAGGTAGATCAAACCCACCGTCGTCGCCGCCCATGCCGCCAAAAGCAAAGAAAAAGATGCCGCTCATCAGCAGCGGCACCACCAGCCCAAACACGTAAATGGCCAGGCTGCGAGAAGCACGGAGCGTATCCTTCAAGGCGATATCCAGCGCTTTCATCGTCGCCCCCTGTCACGCATCGCGTAGGGCGCGGCCGGTGAGGTGCAGGAACACCGCCTCCAGGTTCGGCTCCTGGATCTCCACCGACGTGACCCGCACCCCAACCTGCGTCGCCGACTCGAGCAGGCGGGGGAGCGCCAGGTTGCTGTCGTCCACCAGGAGCGTCACCGCGCCCCCGTCCTCGGCGCCGCTCGCTGCCTCGGCGGTGACCTTGTGCACCCCTTCGGTCTTTTGCCACGCGTCGATCACCCGCTCGGCCGGGGCGTTGAGCGTCAGGTCTACCCGGTCCAGCTCGCCCACGATCTTGACCAGCTCTTGGTGCGTGCCCTGGGCGATGATCCGGCCCTGGTCCATGATCGCGATCTCGTCCGACAGCTCCTGCGCCTCTTCCATATAGTGGGTGGTGTACAACACCGTCATCCCCTGCCGGTTCAGCTCTTTGACGCTGTCCAGGATGTTGCGCCGGGTCTGCGGGTCGATGCCCACCGTCGGCTCGTCCATGATGATCACCTGCGGCCGGTGCAGCAGGGCGATGCCGATGTTCAGCCGGCGCTTCATCCCACCCGAGAATTTCCCCACACGGCCCTTTTGCCGGTCGGCCAGCCCGATGGTGTCGAGCACCTGGTCCACCCGCTGCTGGAGCGCCGCCCCGCGTATGCCGTACATCTTGCCCCAAAAGTCGAGGTTCTCGCGGGCCGACAGGTCCTCGTACAGCGCGATCTCCTGGGGGACGACGCCGATGGCCGCCTTGACCGCCATCGGCTCGCGCAGCACCGAGTGGCCCATCACCAGGGCGTCGCCGCTGGTTGGCTGCAGCAGGCACGACAGGATCGAGATGGTCGTGCTCTTGCCGGCGCCATTGGGTCCCAGCAGGCTAAAGATCTGGCCGGCCTGGACCTCGAAACTGATCCCCTGCACCGCCTGGATGTCGCCAAAGCGCTTGTGCAGGTCCTGCACCTGGATGGCTCGATCGTTCATCCGCTCCTCCTTGTGATACCCGTCCATTATAGCCGGATGGCCCGGAAAAGCAAGTATCGGCCGGCCATACAGGGCGTTTCTTTATGGTTGCGCTTTTTCTGCAGTGATGGTATAGTGGCTGCCGATCAAGATGCCAGGAGGGCTGAGATGTTTGATTTGACCGATCGCGTTGTGATCGTCACCGGCGCCGCCGGCAACCTGGGGGGCGCCGTCGCCAAGGCATTTGGGGCCGCCGGGGCCAGGCTGGCGCTGGTGGACCGCGACCCGGATCGCCTGCCGCGCCTGTTCCCCGATCTGGCCAATTCACCCCACCACTACCTTGCCGCCCCCGTCGATCTGGCCGACGAGGCAGCGGTCAAGGCCATGGTCGACGAGACCCTCAACCGTTTTGGCCGGATCGACGTCCTGGTCAACGTCGCCGGCGGCTATCGGGGCGGTACCCCTGTCCACGAAACGCCCCTGGCGACCTGGGATTTCCTGCTGAACCTGAACGCCCGCACGGTCTATATCGCCAGCAGCGCCGTGATCCCGGCCATGCTGCGCCAGGGGAGCGGCAAGATCGTCAACGTCGCCGCCCGCGCTGCTTTGCAGGGAGCGGCCAAGCTAGGGGCATACAGCGCCTCCAAGAGCGCCGTCATGCGCCTGACCGAGGCGATGGCCGCCGAGCTGAAGAACGACGGCATCAATGTCAACTGTGTCCTGCCCGGCACCATCGACACCCCCGACAACCGCGCGGCCATGCCCAAGGCCGACGCCCGCCGCTGGGTCCAGCCGGAGGCCCTGGCCGACGTTATCCTGTTCCTGGCCTCCGACGCCGCCCGCGCCGTGCACGGCGCGGCCGTCCCGGTCTATGGCACGGGCTAGCCGACGCCTGTCAGAACAGGAAAGGGATAAACATCCTGGTCTGTTTGATATACTCCTGGTAGGCCGGGCTCACTTCACATCGCGGCGACGATCCGCCTGGCCCAATCGGCGGCCCGTTCCAGCTCGCCTTCGAGCAGCGGGCCTTCGGTACCCGCCACATAGAAACCTTCGGGCGGGACAGCCAGGTTCCCACCCTTTTTCAGCAGCCGATCGGCGATAGGCTTGGCGGCGTAGCCAAAAATTCTGACAAAGAAGGCCAGGATGCGGATCTTTTCTACGTCGCTCTCTGTCATGCGGGTATCAAAGGCGGCGACCTTGACGCCCTTCAGCCCGTTGTTGGGAATGCCTTTCAGAAAGCCGCTGATTGTTGCGAGTGGCCGAAACTTCTGAGTAGGTGAGCCGACCACCAGTAACGTCAGCCCTGCCAATTGCTCGGGCCTCGCATTCCCTACCCGGACAATCGCAACATCCCCTGGAGAGCCCAACGCCTGGCCGATCGCCTGGGCGACCTTTTCGGTGTTGCCAAACGCCGAATCGTACACGACCATTGCTTTCATTCAAGGCCTCCTTCTTGGGATTCCAATGCCTTCTGAGCCTCGTCCAGCTTTTTCTCCAGCTCCTGTCGCGCCAGGTAGTGATAGCTGAGCAGCCTCCCATCATACACGATCTGGAACACGCCGTACGCCGAGGGCGTCGACTCGCGTACCTGGCGGCTGCTGGTCAGCTCTACCATGCGCGCCTCGATCCCGCGCGCCTCCGCCGTTTCCAGGACGATCCTGGTGGCAGCGGGGATGTAGGGGCACTGGCTGGCCTGCACGACGGTGAGCCCGGCTCCGTACCGCGCGGCCCTGTCGTCCCAATCTGCCGGCAAAGAGGGAAGGGGTCCGGGCTCGAACTGCTTGACCAACAGCTCGAACGAGGGCGGTGCCTGGCCGACCGACTGGAAGCCCTGTTCCACAAGGAACCTCTTGCCCACCAGCCACACGCCCTCGCTGGTCAGCATGGCCACCCCTCTCAAGCCGGAAGCCTGGCTATCCCGCAGGCATTCGTCCAGCAGCAGCTTGCCATAGCCCTTGCCCCTGCTCTGGCCAACCACCCACAGGCAATGGATGAACATATAGCCTTCGGCCCATACCGGCCGCCAGGCATACTCGCCGGGGATATACTCGATAAAGCCGCGCCCTCCCTGCTTCAAGTCCAGCATCTTGATGCGCAGCCCTTCGTCGAACCGCGCCCGCAACCAGCCCAGTTTCTTCTGGTACCCTTCCGATTTCTTTTTGCTCATCATGCAAAAGAAGCTGGTCCGCTCCACATTGCCGGCATTGACGTCAATAAGGTTCATTTTCCCTTCTCCTCCCAGGCCTCTCAGGCCTTGGCTGCGGTTGATCGCAGCCGCAGCCAGGGTTGATTCTCTGCGATCTGGACAGCTTTGTCAAATTCTGGGTGGAGCGTCTGTGGCCGAGCTGCCAGGCGCCGTCCGCCAGGTCCGGGGGCCGCCGGCAGAAGCCATACCTGGTTCGCAGTTTTGATATCTCACGCCAGGCTTTGGATGCCCGAATCGTCCGTTCCCAGTTC
>JAFGOG010000211.1 GCA_016926595.1 Anaerolineae bacterium | reverse complement strand
TGGATGTGAGCTACCAGGGCCCGTTGTACGACGGGCGCGACCACAGCAAGGGCAAAGTGCGGATCGACATCAACCGGCGTCCCGAAGAGGTCGAGACGCAGCGCGAGTTGATCCGTTCCGAGTACGACGACGTGCGTCCCTTTGTGGCCACGGTGCTAACGCCGGCACATCTGATGGCAGAAAAGTTGCGTGCCCTGTTGGTGCGCGGCAAGCCGCGCGATCTGTACGATGTGTGGCTGCTCCTCAACCAAGGCGTCGCGCCCGACTGGGCGTTGGTCGAGCGCAAGCTGGCTCTGTATGAAATGACCTTTAGCCAGGCCGTATGGGATGAAGCGTTGGCTCGCGCCCGCGCCGATTGGGAACGCGATCTGCGCCCGCTGCTGCCGCAGTGGGTGGGCTATGAGGATGTGACGCGAGATGTGGCGCTGTTGGGGTGCAGCGGAGAATGCTAGTTGTGTTGATCAAACATCGGCGGTGAACTACACCGCGGCCATCAAGGAGCGCCTGCCTATGACCAATCTCGTCTTTTCCTTCCACTGTCGCCGAACAAGGCTTTGCTTTTGAAGGCATCATCCTTAGCCACGACCGTGTGCAGTGACGGATGCGGCCGATCGTTGTCCGTCACACAATCAATCCTTGTCTCCTCGCTTTGACCACCGCCTCCTGGTTGGATGTGGCCCTGATCTTGTTTCGCATGCGCTCTACGCTGCGGCGCACGGTGCGATCCGATACGTGCAGCCGGTTCGCGATCTGCGAAACGGTGTGCCCATTGGCCAGGAGCTGCAGTGTCTCCAGGTCGGCGCGCTCCCACAGTGCCCGATCCAGAACTCGCTTTCTCTCGGCGATGCGCGGGCTGTAGTAAGTCGCGCCGCGCAGAGCGTGCTCGATCGCGTGGACCAGTTCGACCAACGGTTCGGACTTGTGTACGTACCCGTCGACGGCCAGATCGTCGATCAGCCGGGCCAGCCAGATCCCTTCGTCGTGGCCGCTAAAGACCACGACCTTGAGTTCTGGGTGAATGGCGCGCAGTTCGTGGATGGCTCCGACCGGGTCAAAATCGTGCTCGCCTTCCAACTCCAGGTCGAGGATCAAGAGGTCGGGCCGGCGCCGATCAACGGTGGAGATGAGCTCACTGCCACGAGTCAGTTCGGAGACGAACTCGTGCCCGGCAATCCGCTGCAGGTAGTCGCGGATTGCCGCGTGAAGGCTGAGGTGATCATCGAGCAAGATCAGCCTGGCCATTGGGCGATCCTTTCTGTTCCGGCAGGTAGATGGTGAAGGTCGTGCCCCGGCCTGGGTGGCCGGTCACCTGGATCCGCCCACCGTGCCGGGTGACGATGCCGTGCGCCACGGCCAGTCCCAGCCCGGTTCTGCATCCTTGCGCCGTGCTGGCGAACGGTTCAAAGAGGCGGGCGCGGGTCTGCTCGTCCAATTCCAGTCCCGTGTCAGTCACCGACAGCGTGATGCCTCCCGGCGCATTGGCCGTTTCCAAGGTCAGCGTCCTGCCGCTGGGCGTCGTGCACTGTGTGTGAGTCGCCAGTGCGATCATCACCTGGGCCATCTGGCCGGGAATGGCCTCTACGAGGTGCAGATCGGGAGCCAGGCGCATCTCGATCCCGACCTCTTTGCCGGCCAGGAGCTGCAGGAGGTCGCGGCTGTCGTCGATCAACCGGTTCAGGTCGATGGAAACGGCTGGCTGGTCTGGCGGCTCGCGGCTGAAGGCGAGAAGCTGCCCAGCCAGGCTGCCGATCTCGTGAGCAGACTTGCGGATCGCGGCGAGGCCCTGGCTTTCGCCATCGAGCGCCAGCAGGTCGGTGTAGGCGTTGATGACCGTCAGGTGGTTGTTCAGGTCGTGCGCGACGCCGCCGGCCAGACACTGCAACGCTTCTATCCGCTGCATCTGCTCCAGGTTCTCCTGGGCTTGTTTACGGACAGTGACGTCCTCGAACAGGGCCAGAACAGCGCCCTCGTCGGGGAGGGGTGTCAGGTGGCAGCGAAGGTGGATGCGCCGACCCGCTGGGCTGGTATATGCGCTCTCAGTACCGAGTGGGGCAGCGGTCTCCAGGCAGCGACGGAGACCGGCGGCAATGCCGGCCTCGACCAGCGGGGGAAAGGCCAAAACGTCGATCTGCTGGCACGGTGACAGCCCCAACATTGTGCACAGGGCAGGGTTGGCCGACCGCAGATGGCCGTCGGCGATGACGGCGATACCAACCGGAGCGCACTCGACCAGCCGGCGGTAGCGGCGTTGGCTCTGCTGCGCGCGTCGATGCCACCAGCGGTGAGCGAGAGCGCAGCACCCGATGCCGGCAGCCGTGAGGAGGAAGGGCCAGGGGGTCATTGCATCTGCTCCGGGAAACCTTCAACCTGGAACGCGATCTCGACCGGCTGCCCGGCGACGCCGCACAGCGTACGCCTGATGGGCGTGAGGAGCCGGTTCTCCAGCCAGTCCCTGACGTACCCGTTGGGCACGCCGAGGATCACGTGCGTCGAGCTGTTGCCAGAACCATCGCCGTGGGCCGGCTCCCAGGCCAGCAGCCGGGTTGGCCTGAGCCAGGTGCTGAAGGTGGCTCTGGTCATCTGCATCTCGAGCTCGCCCAAGGCCGACTGCCACAGTGCCAGAGCGCAACTATCGGGCGGTGGGTGTTCGGCACCTTGGGCGGCCGTGACGGATGGCTCAAGGGCTTTTACCTGCTGCTCTCTATCGCCTTGTCCGGTATGGACGGTCTCGGCAATGATCTGGTGTAGTCGTTCTCGTTCCCGGTCTTCCGCCCTGGCATTTTCCAGGACAGCTCCGGCATAGGCAACCAAGCGTTCAGGCGGGACGTTTCGGACCACGGCGGCCAGAACGGCGCCATACACCTCGTCAGGCGAGAAAGGTGCTTCGCGCTCCAGCAGGTCGCAGATGCCCAGGCGGATGCCGGGCAGGTCGTAGAATGTATCATCGACGCCCTCCATTCCCTGGATGCTGGCTGCACGAAGTAGACTGCGCACTCGTGCCAGCGGATCGCCAGTTGCCTCTGCTGAGGGCATGACACCAACGCCCTCAATAACCTTGGTCTCGGTAGTCATCCCGGTAGGTTCTCCGGTAGGGGGTAGGCCCTCGGTGAGAACCTCGGTGGAATCCTCGGTAGACGGCGGCTGCTGGCCAGCAGAGCTGGCAGGGCTCAGGTGGCGATGAATGTGAGAGACAACGAATCCAAAGCCGCGTACGGGCTTGGCCTTGGCCGGCCGGGCATCGAAGGCCTGGTCGATGGCAGCGGCGATCTGTTCGGCGGAGTAACCTTCATCCAGCAGCCCCTGGACTTTTCTGCGTTCCTGTGGGCCGCCATTGCTGGCCGGATCGCCCTTACGGGCGACAAAGCGAGCAAGGATGGAAGATATCTTCTCCTCTTCCCCCTCTTTATCTTCTTTTTTGTTGAGTGCACTTTTTGCACTCCCACAGGTTTGAGTGTGCATTTTCTGCACTCCCATCGCACTTTGAGAGTGCACTTTTTGCACTCCCACCGTCTGGGCCTGAGAGTGCATTTTCTGCACTCTCACGTCAGACATCTGATCTCCTTGTGATCGTTGCTCGCCAAGTGGCTCGTAGCCGGCGTTGAACTTGCGGATGGAAGAAGCCGGCCGGATCAGGTAGACGTTGGCGACGT